>DASSSM010000530.1:0-9533 GCA_035708425.1 Pseudolabrys sp. | reverse complement strand
ATGCGTCGTCGGGTGGGAGGTTTCCGCACAACCGCCTTGATCGATTGAAACATCGACAATCACCGCGCCGGCCTTCATGCGTTTGACTGTTTCAGCGGATATGAGCTTGGGCGCGGAGCCACCAGGCACGAGTGCCGCTCCGATGACAACGTCGGCGGCAACGCACAGCTCGGCAATCGATTCAGTCGCAGCCGTGACTACACGAGCCCGATCTCCGAATTGCTGCGTCAACTCAATGACTGCCGCAGGATTGCGAATGACGACACAGACATCCGCGCCCATGCCGAGAGCAATCTGCGCGGCATTGGAACCAACGATTCCCCCGCCGAGAACAAGAACTTGCGCTGCAGGGATGCGGTCCACTTTGCCGAGGAGAATGCCGCGACCCCCCTGGGGGCGCTCGAGGAAATGCGCTGCAACCTGTGGCGCCATGCGGCCCGCAATTTTTGACATCGGCGAGAGCAAAGGCAGCTTTCCTGCGGCATCGGTGATGGTTTCGTAGGCGATGGCCGTTGCGCCGGAAGCCATCAGATCCCGGGCCAGCTCGGGGTCGGCCGCCAGGTGAAGATATGTGAAAATAACCTGTCCGCTCCGCAGCCAGCGGCGTTCGGGGCCAAGCGGCTCCTTCACTTTTACGATGAGGTCGGCATTCGCGAAGATCGGCTCTGGGCCGGGAAGAATTTCCGCTCCGGCAGCCGCATATTCTTTGTCGCTGATCCCGGCGCCTTCGCCCGCCTGGGTTTGAACCAGAACTTTGTGGCCTTGCGCGGCCAATGCCCTGATGGTCGCAGGGGTTAACCCAACCCGATATTCATCGGTTTTGATTTCTTTAGGAGTGCCAATCAACATGCGGGTGGCTTCAGCCCTTGATGCAGATGAGGGGACGCAGTCGCGCAACGCGGCGAGCAAGTCCCGCATGCTCGGCCGCGGCAACAACGGCACCGACATCCTTGTAAGCGCCGGGCGCCTCCTCGGCGATACCACGCGTCGACGGGCTTCGAATAAAAATGCCCTGCGCCCGCAAATCGTCCTGGATTTTGCGCCCGCTCCATTGCTTGAGCGCCGCGTGCCGAGACATCGCGCGGCCAGCGCCATGGCAGGCAGACGAGAATGCTTTCTGCTCGGCCGTAGCCTCGCCCGCCAGAATATATGAGCCGGTACCCATGCTGCCGCCGATCAGCACCGGCTGGCCGGCGGAACGAAGGGCAGCCGGCAGGCTTTCGTGCCCTGGCCCGAAGGCGCGCGTCGCGCCCTTGCGGTGAACAAACAGCTCCCGGCGTTTGCCGTCGACAATGTGTGGTTCGACCTTGCAAGTATTGTGCGACACGTCGAACAGCAGCCTCAGGTTTCGGCCCGGAAAAAAATGCGCAAAGACCCGGCGGGAGAAGTGACCTAGAATTTCGCGATTGGCGAGCGCGCAATTGATGGCGGCCCGCATGGCGCCAAGATAGCGTTGGCCGACATCCGACTTGATCGGCGCGCATGCGAGCTCCCGGTCGGGCAGCGTGATGCCGGACGCCGAAGCGGCGACCACCATGTCGCGCAGATATTCCGTCCCGATCTGATGGCCGAGACCGCGCGAGCCGCAATGAATGGTGACTACGACATCGTCCTCGGCGAGGCCGTAGGACCTTGCCACATTCGTATCGAAGATCTCGGTCACGGCCTGCACTTCAAGATAGTGATTGCCTGAGCCCAGCGTGCCCATCTCACGGCGCTGCCGCTCGCGCGCGCGCTCCGAAACGTTCTCGGGCATCGCGCCGGACATCGTGCCGTTCTCTTCGATGCGATCGAGGTCGGAGGCCTCGCCCCAGCCGCGACCGACGGCCCAGCGCGCCCCGCCGGACAGCATTGCATTCATCTCGATCGTATCGAGGGTAATCGCACCGGTGCTGCCTACGCCGGCCGGGATTTGCCGATACAGCGAATCGGCCAGCGATTGCTGGACAGGCAGAATTTCCGGCACTTTAAGGCCTGTCAGCATCGTGCGCACGCCGCAGGAAATATCGAACCCGACACCGCCAGCCGAGACAACGCCACCGTGCTCTGCATCGAAGGCGGCAACGCCGCCGATCGGAAATCCGTACCCCCAATGCGCATCAGGCATTGCATATGAAGCCTGCACGATGCCCGGAAGCATCGCGACGTTCACCGCCTGGTCGTAAACCTTGTCGTCCATGTCGCGCATTAGTTTTTCATCGGCATAAATGATCGCCGGCACGCGCATCGCGCCATGCGGCTCGATGCGCCAAGTCGTTTCGTCGACACGGGTCAAGCGGCTGAGATCCATGGCCGTTCTCCCTAAACGTCCACCACGCAGGCCGCGCTCCAGAGGCCGCTCTCCTCTTTGGCGACCTTCAGCGCAGTGTAGGTTGCGCCCTTTGGCTCGCAGGCTGGCGCATGGCGTGCGATATCCACCGGCTCGCCCCACAGCGTCCCTTCAAGCCGCGTGCCATCAATCTTCACCGCGAAACGCGAGAACAGCATCTTGCGAACCGCCATCTCGTAGATGATGGCGTTGAGCCATTCAACGAACAGAAGTTCGATGTCCGGCGCTTCGCACTGAACCCTAACAGAAACCGTCGGCCGGATTTCAGCGGCCGTAACCACCGCGGTCAGCGCCAACGCGCCTTGTTCGAAGGCTTCCGCGGCCGTCTTGCCGAACCCGCGCACCCCGACGTCGGCGGCATGCGGGAAATGCTCCCACCGTGGTGGCTTGCCCGGGCTCGCGACGGGCGTTTTGATCATATCCGCAGCTGGCCGACATGTTTCATGATGCTGTCACGCACGCTCGCGTTTGCGGCCATGCCTTGAAAATCGATCTGGATGGGCGCTTCCAAGGTTCATCATCCGCTTATCACTGACTTGACCAAAATTTGCGCGGCCATGTCCCTATTTCATTGATATGGCTCATGCCGCCTGCAAGGCCTGACGTTTCAGCACCTTACGCAAGCCCGCGAGCGGCTGCGTATTGATCACGTCATCCGCAGTCAGCCATCCGCGTCTCGCCTGATCGATGCCGAAGCGAATGTAACGGAATGCATTCACCGAATGCGCATCGGTCGAGACGGCGACCTTGACGCCTTTGCTCTTGGCCATATGGGCATGCACGTCGTTCAGGTCGAGACGATCGGGTTCGGCGTTGATCTCGAGGCAGCAATTGAGCTCGCGCGCGGCTGAAGTGACCTGATCCATGTCGATCTCATAGGGTTCCCGCTTACCAATCAGGCGGCCGGTCGGATGGCCGATGATGGAGACGTAAGGATTCCGCATAGCGCGGATGACGCGATCGGTCTGCGCCCCGCGCGGAAGGTCGAAGAACGAGTGCACCGAGGCCACGACTATATCCAGCTGCGCCAGGGTCGAATCCGGCAGATCGAGACGGCCATCTTTCAGAATATCGACTTCGATGCCTTTCAGGATCGTGAACCCTTTGAGCTTCGCGTTGAGTTTGTCCACTTCGCGGATCTGACGCGCGACCCCGGCCGGATCGAGACCATGTGCCATCGCCACCCGGCGGCTATGGTCGGTCAGCGCCATGTATTCGTAACCGCAGGCCTTCGCCGCCTTCGCCATCTCTTCGATGGTCGCCGTGCCATCGGTCCAATCGGAGTGGGCGTGCAGATCCCCACGAATATCTTCGACAGTTACCAGCCGCGGCAGCTTTCCGGC
The DNA here is from genome assembly GCA_035708425.1 of Pseudolabrys sp. Classification (GTDB taxonomy): domain Bacteria; phylum Pseudomonadota; class Alphaproteobacteria; order Rhizobiales; family Xanthobacteraceae; genus Pseudolabrys. Next base: position 5,861 of record DASSSM010000530.1, on the reverse strand, counting down.
CTGGGCGAGTGCGATCTCGCCACGATCCTCGCGCATTTCCGGCGGGATGTAGGCCAGCCCGAGCTTTTTATAGACCTCTTCCTCGCTGGCTCCGGCGATGCGGCGTTTGCCCGAAAAGAGCCCGTACTCGTTCAGCTTCCATTTGTGCTTGTTGGCGATGGCACGCAGCGCAATGTTGTGTGACTTTGAGCCGGTAAAATACAAAAGGGCGGCGCCGTAGCTCTGCTCCGGCACAGCGCGCACGTCCACCTGGAGCCCGGAGCGCAGCACCACCGTCGTGCGGGTCGGGCCGTGCGCCAGAATTTCGGCAACGTTCTCATATGAAATCAGTTTGTCGCCGACCGCTGCACCCTGCCTAGCGGTAACAAGCACATCGAGATCGCCCACGGTATCGCGGCGCCGGCGATAGCTGCCGGCCACGATGACCCGACCGCCGTCGCGCAAATACGCAACCAGTGCTTCGGCTTCGGCTTCGGCAGTGGCAAGCCTGAAGCGTTTGACAGCCGCGGGCTTTTTGAGCGCGGCCGCCAGTTTCGTTTCGATCACTTCGCCGAAGCCACGCAGCTTGTGAATGCGCCCGGTTTCAATCGCTCGGCGCAGGTCGTCCAGGGTGCGGACCCGGAGCTTGTCGTAAAGCAGCTTGATCCGCTTCGGACCAAGTCCGGGCAGCGCGGCCATTTCGCCGAGCTCGCCCGGCAGCTTCTTTTTCAGTTCGTCCAGAAGCGCGAAGCGGCCGGTCTTGACGATGTCGGCGATCTTGTCGGCAAGATCTTTGCCGATGCCGGGCAGCTCCGAAAGATCGGCTTCCGCCGCCAGCATGCTTCGCACGCTTTGCGGCAGGCCTTCGATCGTGCGCGCGGCGCGGCGATAGGCGCGGACCCGAAACTGGTTTTCCCCTTTTATTTCCAGCAGGTCGGCCGTCTGATCGAAGATCGCCGCGATTTCGGCATTCTGCACGGGCATCGTTCGCCGCACCCCCTTGAGTTAAATGGAAAATACGCCTGTCGCGATCGTCCTTCCTTGATCCAGATCATGCTGGAGCCAGCTTGAAAAACCGGCCTCGCGCAGCAGGCCGCATCGAAATTGATCTGGCGCAAGGTTGGCCGCCCCCGCCCATGCAAGCCTATTTCACCAAATTTCTCGGGAATGAAAGCCGTGCCGAAAAAAGCAAAAAAAGCTGCGCCGAAAAAAGCGCAAGGCGTCAGAGAAGACCAACCTTCCGTGCTCACGATCTCGCCGGAAAAGGTCTTCTTCGTCATCGTCAAGGCGCGTGAATTCGACGCGAAGGATGTCGTGACCGACCCAAGTCCCGGATCAAATCCGTCCGACGACAACGACAGGGCAATTCTCGAAGATCACACAAACGATCCGGTCGTCGAGGAACTGACCTCGCTCATCAATTCCCTTTCGGAAGACGAGCAGATCGATCTCGTCGCTCTCGCGTGGCTCGGTCGCGACGACTATACGGCCGACGACTGGGATGAGGTCCGAAAGGAAGCCTCACGCGCGCACAATGAACGGACCGCCGGCTATCTCCTCGGCATGCCACTCCTTGGCGACTTCCTGGAGGAAGGTCTTTCGCTCCTCGGCTATTCAGTAGAGGAATTTGAATTTAATCGTCTCTAGCGCGACGACCAGCAAATTGAATGCTGCAGAACACTCCAAAATGGTCAGACACGAAGTCGAGGCCGCGGGTGCCATCAAAGACCACCGAGCAATTTTTGGGCCTCAGACCTCGGGTCAAAAAAACATAATCAATGCGCTGATTTTCAGTCCAAATCGGCTCGACATAAGGATTCCGGTTGGGCGAGAAGGTGAGCCCTCGACTGCGCGGGTGGCATTTTGCAAAGGCATCGCGGAATCCGAGTTCGTCATCCAGGATTAGGCGGATGGCTGGAGAGTCCGGAACGTCATTGAAGTCCCCGCAAAGTACTTTTGGACAATCTCCCGGCTTCGGATCATGCCGCCTGATCGCCGTCAGCATTGCCTGTGCCTGCTTCCTCCGCCCTTCGACCATCTTCGGCCGATAGGCCAGGTGCGTATTGGCGACCAGCAGACGTCGAGCTTCCACCACAAATTCCGCGACCAGAACTTCCCTCAGCGGATCGTCCGGCATTTGCGGCAATGTCTCGATCACCCAATGGGCCGCCGGCTGCGAACTGATGATCGAGAGGCCGTTTCCCCCCACGTAATGCTTCAAACGGCACATATCGGCAACGAGCTCGGCCTGATCACGGCCCGATTTCGGATCACGATCGACTTCCTGCAGGCAGACAATATCAGGGCGCAGCTTTTTGAGTCCCGCTGCGAGCGCGCGATAGCGCGGCTCGAGAGGCTGGTTGATATTCCAAAGGTTTAAGGTCAACAGGCGAAAGGTCACATCGCACCGCAATATCGACGGCCGAATAACATGTATTCCCGTTGCGTCAGGCCGGCAACGTCGTGCGAGCATATCGCTACTTGACGATACGAGATAACCCGGCCTTCTTTGGCGGCTATGCCACGCAGAGCCGACTCAATGCACCGTATCATTGTCGCCACCGACGGCTCCACCACGGCGAACCGGGCCATCGATGCCGGCGCGTCTTTGGCGAAGGCGACCGGCGCCGATCTCATCCTGCTGACGATTGGCGGAAGCGTCACGGGAGCCGAGCTCAGGACTTTGGCCGATACGGCAGGCGACCTCAGCGACACGATGCAGTCCGCGGCCGATAAGATTCTGAAACAGGCGCGACGGCGAGCCCAGCGCCTGGGCGTTCGCTCGATAACGCTGAAAACAGGCTGGGGCGATCCTGGCGACGCGATTATCGACGCCGTGCAACGATCAAAAGCGGATTTGCTGGTTGTCGGACGGCGTGGTCAAAGCCGGCTTTCCGCCCTTCTGCTTGGCAGCGTCTCGCAGAAACTGGCAAGTTTTGCGCCATGCGCCGTTATGGTTGTTCCATAGCGCACAGCACTTGTGCGGCGCCGGTGTCCGCCTAGTATTCGCCCAGCGGTTCACGGGACATGCGACCTTTTCAGCAGATTTCTCTCATTCTCGACGAGAGGCAGCTCCTGACGCGATTCTGGCAGGCTGCCTCGGTCTTTTGGCGAACGCAGACCGGCCGGGCAGCAACGCTCGCCGTATTTCTGATCGCAGTCGTGCTGCTGCAGCTGCTGGTGCAAGTTGCCCTCAATCTATGGAATCGGCACTTCTTCGATGCGCTTGAGCGGAAGGATGCCGCTACCGTTTGGTTGCAAGCGCAATTGTTTGTTCCACTCGCCGCGGGGAGCATTTTGCTGGCAGCGGCCTCAGTGTGGGGCCGCATGACCGCCCAGCGCAGCTGGCGCGAGGCGCTGACTCTCCACGTGATCGAGAAGTGGATGGAGAAGGACCGCTGTCGTCAGCTCAACCACCTGGCCAGGGGCTCGGAAAATCCGGAATATCGAATCTCGGTCGATGTGCGAATCGCGACTGACGCGCCGATCGATCTGTCTCTCGCCTTTTTTTCATCGATTCTCACAGCGTTCACCTTCTTTGGCGTGCTTTGGACGATCGGCGGCAGCATCGATGTCAATGCATTCGGTCGATCGGTGACGATTCCCGGTTACCTGGTATTCGGCGTGATCCTTTACTCCGGAATGATCACATCTCTGATGATCATTTTTGGCCATCACCTCACGAGCGTGATCGAACGCACCAATCAGGCCGAAGCGGAATTCCGCGCTGCGGCCGATACGTTCCGCCAGGAACCCACCCCACAGAACCGGCACCAGGTCGATCGGCGGGAAACATTGCACCTCAAGCTGCAGGCCGTCCTGCTGTGGTGGCGCGAATTCTGCTGGCAACTCGTTCGTACCACACTCGTGTCGCACGGAAATTTTCTGTTTGCTCCGGTAGTGGCCTGGATCTTGTGCGCTCCGAAATATCTCAGCGGTGCCATGTCGCTGGGCGAATTAACTCAGGCAGCGGCGGCTTTCGTTGTTGTCCAGGGAGCCTTCAACTGGTTTGTCGACAATTACCAGCGCCTGGCCGACTGGCGCTCGTCCGCACACCGCGTTGCAACCTTGTTGCTTGCCATTGACGAGCTTGAGGCAAAAGAAGGCAACGAAAAAAAAGCAACATCCTGACTCAAAAAGAGGTGATGGTGACCTGACTCGTCAAACGGTAAGCATCAGCGGGTGAGCAGAGCCCGGTTCCCTCTTGAATAAGAGCCGCTGAGCCGGCAGCCACGCCAAGCCGGAACGCGTCGGCAAGGGCGTCGCCTTTCGCCAGGCTGTAGATGATCGCACCAAAAAAACTGTCGCCAGCTCCGACCGTGCTGATCGGCTTGATGGGCGGGGGGAGGGCCCGCAGCGCGCGATCGCGGGTGATCAACATTGCGCCCAGGTGACCGAGAGACAATGCGACTGTCCCGACCTTTCCGGACTCGATGTATCCACGAGCAGCCGCTATCCAGTCGGCTTCCGAGGACAGCGATCGTCCCGCCAACTCCCGCATTTCCCGCAAGTTTGGCTTGATCATGTCGACGCCGTGCTCGATCGCGGCGGCAAGGGGTGCGCCCGAGGAGTCCAGGAAGAACTTCGCACCCAAATTGTGCGCGATGGCTGCGGCCTGCGCATAGAAATCATCAGGTACACCGGGTGGCAGGCTGCCGCTTCCTACGACATGGCTTGGTTTGCTGGCAGCGAGCGCCTCAAGGCATTCGCGCCACTCGGATTCGCGCAGCGGCTCACCGGGCAGCACAAACCGGTATTGAGAACCCGTCCTGCTTTCGGTGACGGAAAAATCCTCCCGGGTGTCGGCTTCCGCCTTGATCAAGCAGCTCGAAATTCCCTCTTTTTCGAGAAGCCGTCGCAGGAGTTCGCCCGTAAAACCTCCCACGGGAAGAATGGCTTCGGTATCGCCGCCGAATCGCTTGACCACACGCGCCACGTTGACGCCGCCGCCTCCCGGGTCGCGCCGCGGTTGAGCACAGCGCAGCTTCAAACTGGGAACAACTCGCTCAACCGCGGTCGACAGATCGATCGCTGGATTAGGCGTGAGCGTGACGATCTTCGGCATCGGCGCTCCGGTTTATCGCCCTTCGCTCGCATATGACTTTTTATCGTCTGCACGCGCTGCCTTGATCAGGTCGCGGTACCACGCAAACGATGATTTCGGGACGCGGCGCTGATTTGCGTAGTCGATATATGTCAGGCCAAAGCGCACACTGTAGCCCGCATCCCATTCGAAGTTGTCGAGCAACGACCAGACAAAATAACCGCGGACATCCGCGCCGTTTGCCACCGCGGTGTTCATGGCGCCGATGTATGCGCGTAGAAACTCAACCCGCTCGGGGTCGCGAACTTTGCCGTCTGGATCGGGTGTGTCATTCCCGCCAAAGCCGTTTTCAAGCACATAGATCGGCAACGAATATTGCCTGGAGACCATCAAGAGCGTTTGCTCAAATGCCTTCGGCAAAATCGGCCAGCCATTCGGAGTTATGGGAAGCTCGGTCGGCTTTTCGCCGAATCCGAATTTGAGCAGCGAATTTGGATCGTCTTTCACAAACACCGGGCTGTAGTGATTGAGGCCGAACCAATCCACCGGCTTCGAGATGCGAGCGAGATCGCCGGGCTGCATAAATGTGTCTATCGAACGCTGCAGCGGTTCAGGATACCGGCCCAGGCATTGCGGGTCTGGAAAAGCCTTATTCCAATAGGCGTCGCAGCGCCTTGCTGCTTCGGCATCGGCCGGCGTCGACGGCAGGCACGGCTGATAGTTGTGGATGGCCCCGATCGAACTGCCGGCCACGCGTTGGCGCAGAATGTCGACGGCTGCGCCATGCGCGAGGTTCACGTGATGGATGCTCTTGTGGAGCGACTCGGCGCTTGCGGTC
>DASSSM010000529.1:0-7982 GCA_035708425.1 Pseudolabrys sp. | reverse complement strand
ACAGGTTGCTGTCGTCAAATACAAGGCTCTGTGCATCCTCGGTCGGCCATCGACCAATCTGCTGCTCGTTGGGGCGGATGATCACTTGCGCGATCGGTTCGATCGTCTGCGTGCCCCATGACTGTATATTGATGAATGGGTACCGATACTCGAGTCCAACGGTCGGCATCGCGCGCACGAGATTGTCGTCGCCGGTCTCAATGTAGTTGGCGACGCCCGGTTGATTCTTGATCTGCATGGATCCCGCATCGACCCTTACTGAGGCGAATGGCGTGAACACTTGGCCAAACTGGTCGGTAATCCCACGTCGCCATTGTGTCTCGGCCGAAAAGCGGGTGTAGGTGCCGGGAACGCCGCGCAGCAAACAGTTCGCGGTCGTTTTGATCGCCGGGTCCGCAGTCTGCGTGCAAGTCCCGTTGTTCAGGGCGCTCTGAGTTATCGCATCGAAGTTGGCATCCTGACGCGTGAGGCTGGTGAAATTCAACCGGTAGCCAAGTTCGCCGCCAAGGATCGGACGATCAAACGTATAATTATAGTCGATCACAGGGTGGATGACCGGAATCTGGTTTTGCGAGTCCGCCTCGGAGAAGCCAAAATAGTAAATAGATCGCGCTTCAAAATAGCTGCGGTTACCCTTGCCGGTGAGGAACGCCTGCGAGATCGCCTCGCTATACGGATTCTGGAATGGATCAGTTGTCCGGTATCTCGACAGGCGCGGGTTGTAATCCTGAAAGAACGTTTTGTCGGACAGCAGCACCCCGTCCCAGCCCCAGACCCATTTATTGTTGAGCGCGAACAAGCCCGAGCTTTCCAAGCTTCCGCGAAAATCGCGATAGCCGGGCGTCGTGCTGCCGTCGCTGCGAATAAAATAGTCCTTGTCGAGCTGGTAAATTCCTGCGGCACGAATTGAATAGGCGCCGTTTATCAAACGCTGGCGAAACTCGCCTTGGAGCAACGGTCCCTGCTTCGTGGTGATCATCGGCGCGAACGTAGCGTCGTAATCTGGTGCCAATGCCCAGTAGTAGGGGGCTTCAATGGCTCCGCCATAAACAGAACTTGTCGAAATCGACGGCATGAGAAAACCGGTCTTGCGCTTGACCGTCGGATCCGGTGCCGAGAAGTAAGGCAGCCACGCGAGCGGCCGACCAAAAAATTCGATCCGCGCGTCCTCGAAATAGATCATTTTTTCGGTCTGATCGTGAATGATACGTGCAGCCTTGACCTGCCAAAGAGGCGGCTTCTTCGGATCATCCTTGCACGGCGCGCAGGCCGTATAGACGCCGTTATGGAATACTGTGAAATTGCCGCTGGAACGTTCAGCGCGTGAGGCAGCCATGCGGGTCTGGTCGGGAGCGTCTAGGCGCAGTGAGTCAACGAATCCGTTGCGGTAGTCGTCTGACAGATCCATGATCTCACCGTAGGTGACTTTGCCATCCTCCTCGGTGAGTCTGACATTGCCCTCGGCGTGAAGCCGTTTGGTTTTCTGATCGTAGACGACCCGGTTCGCTTCGAGAGTCGATCCGCCATAATAGATTTGCACGTTGCCAACGGCGGCGACGCGATTGTTTGTGTAGTCGTAGGCGACCTCGTTCGCCTGAACGAGCATCTGCTTTTGCCCGGATTTTTCCCGCTCGAGGGCAATCTTGGATTTTCTGGGCGGCGGCGGCCGCTGCGGAAATTGCAGCTCCTGCGCCGGCGCAGACGCAACCAGTCCGTCGAAGGCTAACAGGCCGAGGACGGCGACAAGCATCGTCAAGCCACGGCCATACAGCCGCGGCCCTGATGGACGAGCGCTAAAAAGCCCCGCCATCACCCGTCCTCCTGGTACAACAACGCTACAAATCCCGTGACGCCGCCGACGAGCACGGGCAGCCAAGCTGCTGCTACAGGGTGCATCAACTCAGCCTTGCTCAAATCTTCAGTCACTTTCGACAAAACGTAAAGCAGAAACCCGGCGGCTATGCCACTTAAAACCATCTTCTGGATACCGCCAAAGCGGAAGAAGCGTAGACTTACAGCAGCTGCAAGAAGAACCATTGCCGCGAGCAAAAATGGACGTGCCAAAAGTCTCTGAAACTGTAATTTATAGCCTGCCGCTACAAGCCCCGCGTGTTCTGCGATCTTGATATACACGGGAAGATCCCAGAACGGGACGGTTTCGGGAGTGGCAAAGCTTTCGCGGACTTGCTCGGGGGTCAGACTAGTCTTGAGCCGGTATTCGGCCTGGGTAGTTGGGAGGGTGCCGAGCCCATAAAGGCGGATATCTCGCAAAACCCATGCGCCGGGGACCAGAACGGCAGCGCGCGCTTCAATCCGCTGTTTGAAACGGCCATCGATGTCGAATACGAAAATCGACACGCCGTTGAGATTGATGCCTTGGTCGCGGCTAGCAACTGCATTGATGATGGCCTGACCTTCGTCGGTGCGCTGATTCATCCAGAACGTGCCGCCGCTCCGGCCGAGCGTGGAGGCAGTCTGCCCGAAAAGTTCAGCCTCGAAGCGCTTCGAGCGCTCCTGCAAAGTGGCCGATATTGGATTGTAAATGGCGGTGGCGATGAGACCGAAAGCGAATGCGGTTACGACGGCTGGCATGACAAACTGCCATGCGGACATTCCAGCCGAACGGGCAACCACCAGTTCGAGCCGCCGGGACAAGTTGAGATAGCAAGACATCGCACCGATCAGCACGCAGAACGGCAGGATGCGTTCGACGACTTGCGGCACGCGATAGAACGAGGTTTTCGCGACCAGTGCGGCCGACACGTTTGGAATGTCGCCGGCACGCCGCATCAGCTCGATGTAGTCGATCAGCGCGACCAGCGCGAAGATGCCGACAAAGACCACAAGCACTGCGTTGATAAATCGCAGTCCGAAGTACCGTGCAAGTGTTCCGGCAATGATTGGCATAGCGATCACATCACGGCGTAACGAAGCGTCGGCCCAAGCGCTCGGTGAGCGCAGCGAGCCAATCGGAAATGAAGACAGGGGGCTCAATGATTACGCCGCGACGTATGACGTATAGTCCAGCGCCAATCGCAACGACCAAGGTCAGATACTGCAGCGCGAGCATCCAGGGCGTAGCGGCGCCAAAGACCGTCGAGGCAAATCCGATCAGGCGCAGCAGTGCGACACCACCGATTGCACCAAGCATTGACAAAGTGCGACTCTGGCGGGTCGTGCGGGGAGCGCCGAGGTAGGCATAGGCGATAACGACGAACGCGATCGGATACAGTGGTGCCATCAGCCGGTCGTGCAGTTCGGCTCTGAACTGGCCGGGCTGTTCAATGTAAAACTGGTCTTTCGGGTCAGGAAACAGCAGTTGCCAAAGATAACGTTCGCGGATCGAATATTTGGCCGACTGCGCACCGCCGGCGAATTGCGATAGATCGAAGGCGTAGCGATCGAAGACGACCATTGCGGGATCACGCTGGCCGGGCTCTTGCCGCTGGACGACACCCTTTTGAAGAACCAGGTAGGTCCCGCTTTCGTTATCCAGCAATTCGCCAATTTCCGAAAGAACCGTAATGCGCTCGTTCAGATTGCGTCGATCGTCTAGAAATATTCCGGCCAGCTGACCGTTCGGACGTCGCTCACGGATGTGGATGGTCACGCCGTTTTCGATCGTCGTAAATCGCCCCGGTTGAACGATGTTACTCACGACATTGGCGCGAACTTCGGTCAGCCAATCGCGCAGCATGCGAAGGCCTTTTGGAGCGAAGTAGGCGCTAATCGCGCCGACGAGCAGCGACACCACCAGGGCGGCAGCCATGAACGCGCGGAACAAAACCCAAGGCGACATGCCTGCCGCGTTCATGACGATGATTTCTGAATCGTTGGACAGCTTGTTGAGCACATGCGCGACCGCGATCAGCAACGCGATCGGCGCAATCACAAGGACCAGCAGGGGTATGATCAGGCCGGTGATCCCGACGAAGACAAGGATCGTCTGCCCCTGGCTCGTCATGATGTCGATGTCGCGCAACGCCTGCGTTACCCAGATCACGGCGGTCAGGCTGACCAGCACGATCAGGAACGCACCCAGCGTGGTGCGCAAAATGTATTCGTTGATGGACCCCATCCGCAGCATCGTCCCCTGATCCGGCATAAACCGGACCCCGCGCTTGGTTTCCCCCACCAGGCGCCACGTCCTTTCAGCTTAAAACTCAACCCCCGTCAGACTTACTTTGATCGCCTGACAAAATGGCCGGGCAAAGGCAAAGCCGTTGAACATGCACAACAAAATGTAAAACTGCTGTTGCCGTAGGCACGGCTGACCGACTCGGCCATTGGCCGAACGGGTATTTAACTACCGGACTTTTTGGGTGATTTCGTCGGCGAATTGACCACGCCCGTGAGGAAAGCGCTGGAATCTGGCCAATTGGGCTTTGCAGGGGCCATCCCGGGGCGCCATATGGACCGACACATCCCGCCCGAAACGCCCTCCTGCCAGCAAAGGACCCTTTTTCGATGCCCAACGCTTTGAAGCTCGGTTTTGGCCCCTTTACCGCCCCTACAAGGGGCGTGTTCGTCGTGTTTTGCGACGAGGGCCTGAAATTCGGTCCGGCGACACGCAGGGCTCTCGGCGGGGTGACCGATATCATCGCGCGCGCCGCGAGATCGGAACGGTTTACAGGGAAAAAAAGCTCAACCCTGGACCTTATTATGCCGGCCGGGCTCAAGGCGGCCCGATTGGTCGTGATTGGCGTGGGAAAAGTCGCTGAACTCACGCCAAAAGACTATCTTCGGCTCGGGGGCCTTGCGATCGGCAGGCTGCCGAATTCGACCGCCGACGCCAGTATCTTTGCCGAGTTGCCGGGTGGCGCGATGCGAGCGGAGCAAGCGGCGGATCTGGCGCAAGGGGCCCGTCTGCGCGCGTACGCATTCGATCGCTACAAGACCAAGCGCAAGCAAGATGAAAAGCCGCCCGCTGTTCGGAACGTAACCATCGCGGTCGGTGATGTTGCCGCCGCACGCAAAGCCGATACTCCGCGTGTGGCGATTTCCGACGGCGTCGCACTGGCCCGAGACCTGGTCAACGAACCCGCCAATGTCCTTTACCCGGAAGAATTCGCACGCCGCGCAGGGGCATTGAAAAAGCTTCGCGTCGCCGTCGAAGTTCTTGATGTCAGGGCGATGAAAAAGCTCGGCATGAATGCTCTTCTCGGCGTCGGTCAGGGTTCGATACGCGAGAGCCGTGTCGTAGTGATGCGTTGGAATGGGGGAAGAGCGGGGGAGGCTCCAGTTGCGTTCATCGGCAAAGGCGTCTGCTTCGATACCGGAGGCATTTCGATTAAGCCAGCTTCCAACATGGAGGACATGAAAGGCGACATGGCTGGCGCCGCCTGTGTCGTCGGACTGATGCATGCGCTTGCTGCACGCAAGGCGCGGGTGAATGTCGTCGGACTCATTGGCCTCGTCGAGAATATGCCGGACGGTAACGCGCAGCGTCCCGGCGACATCGTCAAATCTATGTCGGGACAGACGATCGAGATCATCAATACGGATGCAGAGGGCCGGCTCGTTCTTGCAGACGTGATTTGGTACGCGGCGCAGCGCTTCAAGCCAAAATTTATGGTGGATCTGGCAACCCTAACGGGTGCGATCATCGTCGCGCTGGGACAGGAGTATGCCGGCATGTTTTCGAACAACGATCAGCTTGCTGAGCGCTTGACGAAAGCAGGAAACGAGACAGGTGAGCTGGTCTGGCGCATGCCACTTGCGCCCGAGTACGACAAGATGATCGACTCTAAATTTGCCGACATGAAGAATACAGGCGGAAGCCGCTGGGGTGGCGCCATCACTGCCGCGCAGTTCATCAAGCGCTTCGTTGACGACAAGATTCCCTGGGCTCACCTGGACATTGCTGGAACAGGGTTTGACTCGCGTCAGACGGACACCAACAAAAGTTGGGGTTCCGGTTGGGGGGTGCGTCTCCTCGATCGGCTGGTTGCGGATCATTACGAAAAGTAGAAGGCCGGGGCGGCATTACTCTTATGACCGAAATTTTATTCTACCATCTGCAAGGGCAGAAACTTGAAAGCGTATTGCCCGCGCTCCTCGAGAAATCGCTGGAGCGAGGATGGAAAGTTGTGGTGCAGGGGTCGACCGAGGAGCGCATCGAGGCGCTTGATGCGCATTTGTGGACCTACCGCGACGATGGCTTTCTCCCACACGGCACGTGGCGCGAATCCGAGGCGGCACAACAACCGGTGTTGCTCACCCTCACTGATGATAATCCAAATGGCGCGACCGTACGTTTCCTTGTCGATCGCGCACCGCTTCCCGTTGACGTCGAACGGTATCAGCGGATTGTGCTGTTGTTCGATGGCGAAGACGACGAAGCAGTGGCTGCCGCGCGTGCGCACTGGTCTGACGTTCGGGCGAAAGGTCTCGAGGCAACGTATTGGCAAACGGACGAACAAGGGCGCTGGGCGAAAAAGAGCTGAAGGAAGGCAACCACCCCGGGGTTCCGGGCGTGGGCTGGTCGGCCAATGCACCATCGGCCAATGGCCGATATCCGGTAACCCTTTGGACGATACGGGGGTTGCGGCGCGCCATTGTGATGACGCAAAATACGTTTTAAGGGACAAGCAGATAGGTAGATTGGGGTCGGAAGTTTGTCGCGTCACCGCGCTTCCCTCAGCTTTGCGCTCGCCTGCAGTGCCGTACTCCTCGTCGGCGGCTGCAAGAACGCTGTGGGTGTTTTCGAGGATCAGAACGAAGGCGGATTTTTCAAGTCGGCGGATATCTTCGCCAAACCGGACTGGGCACGACCCAATACGGCAAGAGTGACCTTAGGTCCGCAAGGTCCGGTGGGGGCGGAAGACCTGGTGGGTGCCGACGGCCGCTGCGCATCGCCGGCTGCGGCGGCCGCGCAGGCAGCCGAGCCGCCGCCAGCGCAACCTGCGGCGCCTGCGGGTGATGACCGCGAGGTTGGCTCGGTTGCCGGGGACCTTGCCGGCCCAGCGGCGCCGGCGCCGACGCGTACTTCGGCTGGTGCTGACCCAAGCCTTCAGAAGCTTGAGCCGGCGATGCCTCAGGTTGCGGGCGGTATTGCGCTCGGCATGACGGAATGCCAGGCGGTGCAGCGGGCGGGCGTTCCCACCAACGTAGCGATAAGCGCTGGCGACAAAGGCGAGCGCAGGGCGGTTCTGACTTTTCTCAGTGGCCCGTGGCCCGGAATTTACACATTTGCCGACGGCAGGCTGAAAGTTATCGACCGCGCACCCGAGCAGCCAAAGCCTGCTGGCGCTCCGGCCAAGAAGACGCCAAAGAAAAAAACCGGCGCGCCCAAGACCGCGAGCCAGAGTTTCGAGCGCAGCTACGTCCAGTAAGGCACATCAGCCGATTGTCCGCAGCCCACCTTCGCCGGTCTCGCGCTGATAGATGATCAAATCGAAACTTGGCGTTCTGTCATTGCCCAGTATGCTGCTGACCAGCGCGTGGGCCTGGCCGCGATGATGGGTCTGATGATTGAAGAAATGATCGAGCGCTGGCGCGAGTATCTGTTCGATGTCCTGCGGGTTGACGAAGGTCCGATATCGGATCGGTTTTGAGAGATCGCTCTCATTCAGGCTTCCGACGTAATCGCTGATGCGCGCATCTTCGGAGCGACGGGTTGCGCGTAACTGTGAGAAATCGTTGCAAAGGATGGCATCAAGAGCCGGTGGGACCTCGCCTTGAGCGGTAAAACGCCGCATCCAGATGCGGTCACCCACAAGCAAGTGATTGAGCGTGCCGTGGAGGGACCGGAAATAGACCCCCCGATCGGCCCGGTATTCGGCGTCAGGAATCTGGGCGGCGGCCTTGTAGAGACGCTCATTGCACCAGGCATTGTATCCGGCGAACATGCGGTAGCGGGCGAGCATTTTTGTCTCCTGCGCGAGATTTCTCGTCAATAAAGGCCGATCTTGCCGCCTGAAATGCCCCCCGGTATAAGCCGCGCCATCCGGTCTCGCCAATGAAACCCCTTAAACTCATCG
>DASSSM010000528.1:0-6436 GCA_035708425.1 Pseudolabrys sp. | reverse complement strand
GGCGCAGCCCGGGGCCGGGCTGCCGCGCATTTCTTACCGAAGGATTCGGCAACATTGCCGCTAAAAGTGCAGCTTGATAACGGGAGACGTCGTTTGCCGACTTGCCGAATGCGCGCCGCGCGCCGGCCTCAACGCCGAATTCACCATTCGGACCCCACTGCGCGACATTGAGGTAAATCTCAATGATGCGCCGCTTCGGCAATACGAGATCGATCCAGAGCGCCAGCGGAAATTCCAGCGCCTTGCGCAGGTAACTTCTGCCCTGCCAGAGAAACAGGTTCTTTGCCACCTGCTGCGTGATAGTCGAGCCGCCGCGCATTTCATCGAAGTCGTCGGCCTCCGCGATCGCTTCGCGGATCTCTGTCAGGTCCACTCCGTGGTGGCTGCAAAAACGCCCGTCCTCCGCTATGATGACTGCAAGCGGCAATGCCGGTGAAATACGGCTGAGCGGGACGGGATGGCGCTCGACCCTCGCCCCACTCACCCGGCGCCAGAGCATCGCCGTCGAGACCGGGTCGACGACCGCATACATCGGGGTGAGCGCATAGGGAAGCAGCACGAGTGCCAAAACCGCGATCATAAGGAAACGCAGCCCGCGGGCTAACCGCGGCCGATTCCACATACCCGATCTTCTGTCCGACCCGTCCATCCGTCCAAACTTAACCCATTCGGTCTGCGAATGACCCCACTTTGCGGGAGCGGGAGTAGCCGCTATCAATGCCACGATGAAAAACGATACCGCCCGATTTACCGACCGTCTTGCCGCAACCGCACGCGACATTGAGACGCTGCTCGACCGGCTCCTGAGTTCTGCGGTGCTGAGCGGCGAGACGGCGCGGCCGTCACGCCTTGTTGCCGCCATGCGTCACGCGGCGTTGGATGGAGGAAAGCGTCTGCGCCCTTTCCTGGTGACGGAGACGGCGGCGCTGTTCGACGTGGAACGGGCCGGCGCGTTGATGGCCGGCGCGGCGCTCGAGCTCATCCATTGCTATTCGCTGGTGCATGACGATCTGCCGGCGATGGACAATGACGATCTGCGCCGCGGAAGACCGACGGTACATAAAGCGTTCGACGACGCGACTGCGATTCTTGCCGGCGACGCACTGCTGACCCTCGCCTTTGACGTCATGGCACGCACCGAGGTGCATCCCGACGCTGCCGTGCGCACTGCGCTCGTGCTCGAACTCGCACGGGCATCAGGGCTTGGCGGTATGGCGGGCGGCCAGATGCTCGATCTCGCGGCCGAAGGCCGGTTTGATAGCAAGCGCGCGCTCGGTGAAAAAGAAATCGTGACGTTGCAGGCTATGAAGACCGGCGCCTTGATCCGCTTCGCCTGCAACGCCGGTGCGATTCTCGGAAAGGCAGATGCCGCAGCACGCACGAGCGTTGCTCGATACGGTTCCGCAATCGGCCAGGCATTCCAGATCGCCGACGACTTGCTCGACGTTGAAGGCGATGCCAAGACGCTGGGTAAAGCTGCCGGCAAAGACGCTGCGGCTGGCAAAGCGACGCTTGTGACGACCTTGGGCGTCGACGGCGCGCGCGACCGCCTCAATGAATTGGTCGCGGAGGCCAGCGCGGCCTTGGCCTCTTTCGGTGAAAAATCCGATATGCTGCGAGCCACCGCCCGCTTTATCGCGGAGCGGAAGGCCTGAACCGCGCGTAAGGATTGCGACATGGCCAAAAGCAAGCCTACGCGGCCGCTTTCGCCACTTCCGGTGCGCATTGTCAGGCTGCACGCCAAACTCGTAATTGCGATCAGCATCGCCATTGCCGTAGCCGTTGGAATGGCGCGGTTTGACATCAACCTGCCGGCGCGCGTGCTGACTGGATGGGATGTCGGCATTGCCGTCTATCTGGTTCTGACATTTTCCATGATGTGGCGCGCGGACGTCGCGCGTATCCGCCGGCGTGCGGCGGAGCAGGATGAAGGCGCGACTTTCATATTGTTGTTGTCGATCGTCGCCACGTTCGCCAGCCTCGTTGCCGTCGTATTTGCACTGGGCGGCGCGAAGCAGGGCACTCAATACGGTGCGACATCACACGTGTTGCTGGCGATAGCGACGATCCTGCTGTCGTGGACTTTCGTCCATACGATCTTTTCGTTCCACTATGCCCATGAATATTACGGTGAACGCGGCGACGGACAAATCGGCGGATTGCATTTCCCCGACGATGACAAGCCGGACTATCGGGATTTCCTCTATTTCTCGCTCGTCATCGGCATGACCTCGCAAGTCTCCGACGTAGCCATCAGCAGCAAGGTCATTCGCCGCGTGGCTTCCATTCACGGTGTGCTGTCATTTTTCTTCAATCTGGTGGTTCTGGCGCTGACAGTGAACATGGTGGCGAACTTGATATGACCGGAATCGTCGAAACGCTGCTTTTCCTGCTGGCGGTTTTGGCCGGCGTGGCAATCGCAGCGCAGCGGTTGAAGACTGCCCCCTCAATCTTATTAGTAATTGCCGGCATCGGCATGGCGCTGATCCCGGGAATGCCCAAAATCCAGCTCGCGCCGGAAATCGTTCTGCTGGTTATATTGCCGCCGTTGATCTATTCCGCCGGCGTTTCCATGAGTTGGCGCGAATTTCGTTTCAACCTGCGGCCAATCACATTGCTTGCCTTCGGCTGCGTGATATTCACCACCTGCGCTGTCGCTGTGGCTACGCACTACCTGCTGAACTTCGATTGGGCGATTGGATTTCTGCTCGGCGCAATTATTGCACCGCCCGACGTCGTCGCTCCTTTGGCGATCGCGCGCCGCCTGTCCCTGCCGCGGCGACTTTTGGTCGTATTGGAAGGCGAAGGGCTGGCAAACGATGCAACCGCGCTTATCCTCTACCGCTTCGCCGTAGCAGCGGCGGTAACTGGAACGTTTTCGCTGCCGAAGGCGGCTGGCACGTTCACGCTCATTGTGATCGGCGAGATTTTGTTCGGGATTGCCGTCGGCTGGCTGAGCTTGCGGTTGCGCCAGTGGGCCCGCGAGCCGCGTGTCGAGATCACGCTGTCATTGATGACGCCTTATCTGGCGTTTTGGGTGCCGGAGCATCTCGGCGGATCCGGAGTTCTGGCGACAGTCGCGTGCGGCCTTTATGTGAGCTGGAACGGTCCGAGACTGATCTCATCCGCCACGCGCCTGCAGGGTATCTTTTTCTGGGATTTGCTGGTCTATCTTGTTGAAGGACTCGTTTTCCTCCTCACCGGCTCGCAGGCGCGGGCGTTGCTCGATCGGGTGGAGTCCTTTTCATTCTACGAATTGGTAATCGTGACGGGCTGGATCACGCTGATCGTTGTTGCTGCCCGATTCATATGGGTTTTCCCGGCAACCTATATTCCGCGCTGGATCAGCCCCGCGCTCGCGAGGCGCGATCCAGCGCCACCGTGGCAAGGGCCATTTACGATCGGATTTGTCGGCGTGCGTGGTGTCGTTTCCCTCGCCGCTGCGCTCGCGATCCCCTTTACTCTCGACAACGGGCAGCCGTTTCCCCACCGCGACCTGATTCTCTTCGTAACTTTCGGCGTGATCGTAATCACGCTCGTCGGACAAGGGCTGATGTTGCCGTGGGTCTTGCAATGGCTTGGCATAACACGTCTTGGCCTTGAAGAACGTTCCGGACAAATTCAGTCGGAACTTGAGGCGCGCGTAGCCGCGCTTGAGCAAGTGGAAAGCCGGCTTGAAAAATTCATCAACGAGCGTGAATTGCCGGACGACGTTATCGCGCTCCTGCGCACGCGCAATCAGAGCCGCAGACAAATTCTGCCGAGCAATATGGCCGACGGCCTCGACTACATGCGCCAGAGCGCTGCGTTGAAGAAAGAGCTGATCGATGCCGAGCGCGATTTCATCTATCAGCTGCTGCGCGACGGAAAGATCACCGACGAAGCCCGCCGCCGGATCGAGTACGAGCTGGATCTTGAGGAGGCGAGCGTCGCCAATCGCGGCCGCGACGGCGGCGGCTGGATGTAGCCGCTCCCTTCAGCGCGCCCTGTTCACCAATACAAGACCTGTGGCAACAAGCGCCACCGCTGCCGCAAATGCGGGCGTCAAAGGCTCGTTCAATACCAGATGCCCGGCGGCCACCCCGAACAACGGCGTGAGAAATGTAAAGGCCGATAGCCTGGTGGCCGAATAGCGCGCAATCAGCACGAACCAGATCACGAATGTTACGCTGACCACCCACACGGTTTGGTAGACCATTGATCCGACCGCCAACGCCGACGGCATGGCGGTCATGCGTTCGCCGACGACGAATGCGGCGATCGCCATGATGGGTCCGGAAACGACGAGCTGATAGAGCATCACTTTTTCGGCAGACGCACGCGTCAAAGCACTGGCTTTGATGGTCAACGTGGTCGCCGCCCAGAACAGCGCGCCGCCGACCATCATTGCATCGCCGATATGCTGGCGCGGATCGAGCGCCGGCGTCGGCAAGCCGAACGCGATCAGCATGCCGGCGAATGACATGCTGAGACCCAGCCATTGCGCCGCGCCGAAGCGATCGGCTGGAAGAACGATGCGCGCGCCGATCACGACAAAGAAGGGCGCAAGGTAGATGAACAACACGGCGCGCGTCGCTGTGGTGTAGAGGAGACCCTGATAGATCAGAACGAACTCGATCGCGAATAGCGCACCGGCGGTCAGTCCGTACCACAGCGTGCCGTCGCGATCGAAAAGCCGGATACCGCGCAGCCGGCACCAGGCGGCGATCAGGAAAGCCGCCACAAAGGACCGGATCGCGGCCTGCATGAGCGGCGGAATGTCATGGATCGCAAGTTTGGTCGCGACCTGGTTGAAACCCCAGGACAGACACAGCACGACAACGATCCCGGCCGCGAGCGCGTCGAGCGGGCGTGTGGTTGAGGTGTAAACGGGCGTGGATGACAAATGCGGCTCGGGACCAATTTCGATTACGCCGCCTTGCAGTGCGCGCAAATTCCGGAGATTTCAATGACCGGCGTCTTAGGAACGAAGCCTGCCGCACGGGAAGCGCTTTTAATCGTATCGGCGACTGCGGCCGATGCCGCTTCGCCGACCGCACCGCACTTTTCACAGATCAGGAATACGACCGGATCGCTGCTGTCGTGATTGTGCACGCAGGCAATGAAGGCGTTGCGGCTTTCGATTCGATGCACCAGATCCTGTTCGCGCAGGAAATCGAGCGCTCGATAAATCGTGATCGGGGCCGGCCGCGCGCCCCGCCCAGCCAGACGGTCGATGAGCTCATAAGCCCCGAGCGGATGATGGCTTGCCAACAATGCCTCGAGCACGCGCCGGCGCATCGGCGTCAGGCGCTCTTTACGGGCGGCGCAGATCGTCTCGGCGTGGGCGATAGCGTCGTTCGCGCAGCGCCTATGGTCGTGATCGGGCTTGGGAAATACCGAGTGCGCGGATGATTTTCTGGTCACCGAAGCTTTCGCCTTCCTACTGAAGTCTAACGTCAAACCCCTGCAAATCCTAAGCATTGAACTTACATATTGCACTGCAGCAAGAACGGGAGCAGGTTCCGGCTGACCCCAGTTTGACCCCCACCGCCAATACCATTGCAGCTTCATTTTAATTGAGGACGGCATGCTCAAAGGCAAGACAGCACTCATCACAGGCTCGACGTCAGGTATCGGCCTCGCCACCGCGCGCGCGCTCGCGCAGGACGGCGCCCATATCATGCTCAACGGCTTCGGCGACAAAGCCCAGATCGAAAAAATCCGCACCGGCATCGAAAAAGAATTCGGCGTGAAGACAGGCTACTCGGCTGCCGACATGACCAAGCCGGCCGAGATTATCGACATGGTCCGCGCCACCGAAAAAGAATTCGGTGCGCTCGACGTCCTGGTGAACAATGCCGGGATTCAGCACGTCGCCAATATCGAGGATTTCCCGATCGAAAAATGGGACGCGATCATTGCGGTCAATCTTTCGTCGTCGTTTCACACCATTCGTGCCGCTATGCCCGGCATGAAGGCACGAAAATGGGGCCGCATCATCAACATCGCGTCAGCGCATGGGCTGGTGGCCAGTGTACAAAAGGTGGCGTATGTCTCCGCCAAACATGGGCTTGTCGGGCTGACCAAGGTCGTTGGGTTGGAGGCTGCGAATGCCGGCGTGACCTGCAACGCCATCTGCCCCGGGTGGGTGCTAACACCTTTGATCCAGCAGCAGATCGACACGCGAGCCAAGGGCTCGGGCAAGAGCGTGCGCGACGCCGAAATAGCGCTGCTCTCGGAGAAACAGCCGATGCTCCAGTTTACGAAGCCGGAGAGTATTGGAGCACTCGCCGTCTTCCTTTGCAGCGACGCCGCGGCGACGATCACCGGCTCCGCCTACTCGATCGACGGCGGCTGGGTGGCGCAGTGATACGAAAGCAATGATCGAACTCCTCGCGCGCGCATTCGGCGGCGGCAAGTCAGAGAAGCCAAAAGCCGGCAAACGCATTAATCT
>DASSSM010000527.1:0-8155 GCA_035708425.1 Pseudolabrys sp. | reverse complement strand
TCCGGAGGTTGCGATCGCCCGATGATCCCACGCTATTCCCGTCCCGAGATGACCGCGATCTGGTCGCCGGAAACCAAGTTTCGCATCTGGTTTGAAATTGAGGCGCACGCCGCAGACGCTATGGCGGAGCTGGGAATTATTCCCAAGGACGCCGCCAAGAAGATTTGGGACAAGGGAAAGTCGGCCAAATTCGACGTTGCGAGGATCGACGCAATCGAGGCCGAGGTCAAACACGACGTCATCGCGTTCCTCACGCACCTGTCCGAGATCGTCGGCCCAGAGGCGCGCTTCGTGCATTCGGGTATGACGTCATCCGATGTGCTCGACACCTGCCTGAACGTTCAGCTGGTTCGGGCCGCCGACATCCTGATCGCTGATATCGACGCGCTGTTAGGAGCACTCAAGCGCCGCGCCTTCGAATACAAGCTCACACCAACGGTCGGCCGCTCGCATGGCATTCACGCGGAGCCGACCACTTTCGGCCTCAAGCTTGCTTATGCCTATGCCGAGTTCGCGCGTGCGCGCGATCGGCTGGCGGCCGCCCGCAACGAGGTCGCGACCTGCGCGATTTCCGGGGCGGTCGGCACCTTCGCGCAGGTAGACCCGCGCGTCGAAGCGCATGTCGCGAAGGCAATGGGCCTATCGGTCGAACCGGTGTCCACGCAGATCATCCCGCGCGACCGGCACGCCATGTATTTTGCCACGCTCGGCGTTGTCGCCTCCTCGATCGAGCGACTGGCAACCGAAATCCGCCACCTGCAGCGAACCGAAGTTCTCGAAGCCGAGGAATATTTCTCCGAGAAACAAAAAGGCTCCTCGGCGATGCCGCACAAGCGCAACCCGGTCCTGTCGGAAAACGTGACCGGCCTTGCCCGTATGGTGCGCGCCTATGCACTGCCGGCCATGGAAAATGTGGCGCTCTGGCACGAGCGAGATATCTCGCACTCCTCGGTCGAGCGCATGATCGGTCCCGACGCAACCATCACGCTTGATTTTGCGCTCGCGCGTCTTGCATCGATCGTCGACAAGCTCATTGTCTACCCGGCCGCAATGCAGAAAAACCTCGACAGGCTTGGCGGGCTGGTCCACTCGCAGCGCGTGCTGATCGCGCTCACCCAAAAAGGCGTGGCGCGTGAAGACGCCTATCGTCTCGTACAGCGCAACGCTATGAAAGTTTGGGCCGGCGAAGGCGATTTCCTGTCGTTTCTCAAGGCAGACAAGGACGTGCGCGCAAAGCTCACGGATAAGGAGCTCGAGGCCAACTTCAACCTCGACCACCATTTCAAGCACGTCGACACCATCTTCAAGCGGGTGTTCGGATCCGGGTGATTTCGTCCGAGATGCCCAAAGCACCCACGATATTGCTGTTCGACTCCGGTCTCGGCGGCCTAACGGTTTTCCAGGAGGTGCGGTCGGCGCGCCCTGATGCAAATTTCATCTATGTCGCCGATGACGCGTGTTTCCCCTACGGAAATCTCGACGAGGACAGGTTGATCGAGCGCGTCATCGACGTCGCGGGGCGCGCTATCTCGGACAGCAGTCCCGATCTTGTGGTGGTGGCCTGCAACACCGCCTCCACGCTCGCGCTCGGCGAATTGCGCGCGCACTTTCGCGTGCCCTTTGTCGGCACGGTCCCCGCAATCAAGCCGGCCTGCGCGCAGTCGACGACGAAACGCGTTGCCGTGCTCGGCACGCAGGCAACCGTCGGGCGGGAATATACGCATGCACTTATCCGCGAATTCGGTTCCGGGTGCGACGTGCACCTGGTCGGCTCGGCGCGGCTCGCTGCATGCGCCGAAGCCGAGCTCGCGGGCGCCCCTGTCGCCGACGCGGCCATCGCCGGCGAAATAGGGCGCTGCTTCATCGACAGGGACGGCAGGCGCACGGACACCATCGTGCTCGCGTGCACGCATTATCCGCTCCTGCTCGAGCGCTTCCGTGCAAATGCACGCTGGCCGGTCACCTGGCTCGACCCCGCACCGGCCATTGCGCGCCGGGTGGTGGACCTGATGCGCACGCGCTCGAACGGGGAATTGCCGGCATCACCGCGTATCGTTTTTACGTCGGGACGTGCGCCCTCGCCCAAGCTCGCCGCCTCGCTTGCGCGCTACGGGTTCTAGCCGAAAACATGCGGCTCGATTTCCCAAAACCCGCGCCAGATCATTTCGAGCGAAACATAAAGAATGATCGCAAGGCCCACATAGGCGATCCAACGATGCCTATTCAGCAGTCTGGCGATGTAATTGGCCGCAACGCCCATCAACACGATGGAGAGGCCGAGCCCGAAAATCAACGCGTAGGGATGGTCGCGAGCGGCTCCCGCCACCGCAAGCACGTTGTCGAGTGACATCGATATGTCGGCAATTACGATCTGCCAGGCCGCCTGCGCGAAGGTTTTACGGGGCACATGAGCATCGTGCTTCAGGAGCGCCGCCTCGGTATCCTCGGCGCCCGGCCCGCGCAATTCGCGCCACATCTTCCAGCATACCCACAACAGCAGAATTCCGCCGGCCAGCAGAAGACCAACAATCGCGAGCAACTCCATTGCAACCGCGGCGAATGCCAGGCGCAGCACCGTTGCCACAATGATGCCGACCAGGATCGCCTTGCCTCTTTGTGCGGGCGGCAGGCCTGCGGCCGCGAGGCCGATCACCACCGCGTTGTCGCCCGCAAGCACCAGGTCGATCATGATCACCTGCAGGACAGCGGCAATCGCGCCCTGCGGAATCATCGAAAGGTCAATCATTCACTTTGCTCCGGGGCCCCGACGGGCGGATGATTTCAATAACCGGCTCGATCTCCCCAAGCATAGCCGCTGCACAGCCGACCAGTGTAAACGCGCCGGCCAGGTCCCAGGCGGCACCCGCGTAGGAAGGTCTCGTGCGAAGCGGAAAGATGGCGAGAAGAGCGGCGCAGGCCGCCGCCAAAAGTGCCCACAGACTGAACACCGGCAGCACGAAGGAGTACGGCAAGACGAGAGCGAATATGGCGAGTGCCACCACTAGGACAGCCACGAACGCAAGGCCAGGCGAGCGTGGACCGCTACCCGGCGGCCGGGGCTGGAAGCGTGGGGATTGAGAAGAACCTGTCAGATGCATCGGGCCCACCGAATGTCGTCATCAGTCCGACATCGCAGCCACATGGCTGCCAGAGGGGCCCGGCCTGACGGGGTGAACATGATCATCGGAGCCCGGAAATGCAAGAAAATCCGGCTGCGGCGAGATAACCCAGCTCTTTGGGCCCGTTTGACAGGCCGTCCCGATGCTCCTAAAACCCGCGCGCCCGGCGATCCTCGAGGTCTGCCGGGCGTTTCGCGACCCGCGGCAAGACCTTGCGCTTTCGAGGCCCTGCCTGTCGGTTCCGGCCCTGCCGGGACAGAGGAGGGCGCGATCCTCAAGCCAACAGCAATGATAATCGAGGACGCGAATGACCAAGCGCATGGAGTCCAAGTACAAGATCGACCGCCGGATGGGCGAGAACATCTGGGGTCGGCCGAAGAGCCCGGTTAACCGGCGCGAATACGGCCCCGGCCAGCACGGCCAGCGCCGCAAGAGTAAGCTCTCCGACTACGGTGTGCAGCTCAAGGCCAAGCAGAAGCTGCGCGGCTATTACGGCAACATTTCCGAGCGGCAGTTCCGCGGCATTTACCAGGAAGCACGGCGGCTCAAGGGCGACAGCGGCGCGCACATGATCGGCCTCTTGGAGCGGCGCCTCGATGCGCTGATCTTCCGGGCCAAGTTCGTGCCAACGGTCTTTGCCGCGCGCCAGTTCATCAATCACGGCCACATCAAGGTGAACGGCAAGCGCGTCACCATCCCGAGCTATCGAGTCAAGGTTGGCGACGTCGTCGAGGTGAAGGAAAAGTCCAGGCAGCTCGCGCTCGTTCTGGAAGCGCAGGCGTTGGCCGAGCGCGACGTGCCCGACTACATCGACGTCGATGCCTCGAAGGTGACCGCCAAGCTTGTCCGTGTGCCGCTGCTCACGGATGTGCCCTATGCGGTACAGATGGAGCCGCATCTCGTCGTGGAATATTATTCGCGTTAAGCGATCGCAGCAGAAGTCGAGAAGCGACGGCCGGCGCCCCGCGTCGGCCGTTTTGTTTGCAGCAAGGAGTCAGACCGGGCGAATCACTTGCGCCCCGTGCCAACTCGCCCCTAATTCGCGAGTTATCCCCGGTTAAAGCGGAAGTGCACAGGTTATTTTGTGGCCACATTGCGACAAAGCTCTACATTTAGTAGCCGAAAAGCGCTAATAACGACGCGCGGTCCTCGAATCAGTGAGGACATGCCTAGGGAGACTCCGCAATGAAAGGGATCGATACTCTCAAAGAGTGGATCGGGGCGTTGACGGAATTAGCGCTGATGCTCTTGGCATTGGCGATTGTGCTCTCGTTATTGGTTGGGGCAAACCTTCCGTTCTTCGGCGCCGTGACAGCGAACATCATGGGCTGGGTGAAGGACATGGGTGGCAACGGTCTCGTCGGTCTAATCACGCTCGGGATCGTCCTCTGGCTGTTCTCAAACCGGAAAATGGCCTGAACCAAGCGTGCGTTCAGTCT
This sequence comes from Pseudolabrys sp., assembly GCA_035708425.1. Classification (GTDB taxonomy): domain Bacteria; phylum Pseudomonadota; class Alphaproteobacteria; order Rhizobiales; family Xanthobacteraceae; genus Pseudolabrys. The sequence continues at coordinate 3,597 of DASSSM010000527.1, read as the reverse complement.
AGACAGAATTGCTGACGCAATCAGGGTGGGGAGCGACGCTCCCCACCCATTGGTCGTACGTGTCATCAAGAGGTTCCGCCATGCGCAAATTCATGGCCAACATGGCCTACGCGAAAGAGCTTCTGTGGGAGTTCGTCGAGCTCGGCTTCGTCGGCATTCTGGCGATCATGCTGATCTACCTGATCCTCGGACAAGGCTCCGGGGGCTTTGTGCTGTCGGTCGCTGACAATGTGACGAAGTTCGCAAGCTCCGTCCCGACGCCGAGCTTGGTCGGCCTGGCGCTCGTCCTGGGCGTCATCTACCTGCTGATGAACCGGCTGAAATAGTTCGCGGAAAACACGGGTCAGCGCCGCCTCATGCAAGTGGCGGGCGGCGTCGCTTTGGCGTAGAAGGCAATCGGCCTCCGTCATTGCGTTGTCTGCAAATGCCAACAATCGATCGCCGCACGTTTCTCGCCGCATCCGCTGCGGGCTTTGCCGCGCGCGCCCTGCCCGCTCTTGCGGCCACGCCATACTCGTTCAAGCACGGCGCCTTTGACGTTGCCGTCGTGAGCGATGGCCACCTCGTATTGCCAACGAGCTTTCTCGCGCCCGGTGCGCCGCCGCCCGAGCGCGATGCCATCCTTAAGGCGGCGGGCCAGACCGGCGAGCAGTACAATTCGCCGACCAACATCACGCTCATTCGCACAAGCAACGACCTGATCCTCGTCGATATGGGGTCGGGCGACCGCTTCATGCCGACGGCCGGAAAGCTGTGGGACAACCTCAAGGCGGCGAGCATCGACAAGGCGAAGATCACCAAGGTGATCTTCACCCACGGACATCCCGATCATCTTTGGGGCGCCGTCGACGAGTTGGACGATCTGATAACCCCCGATGCGGCCTTCTACGTCGCCTCAGCAGAATGGGACTTCTGGACCGGCGAAACCGCGACACGCGGGTTGCCCGCCGAGCGTGCCGGTTTCGTCACGGGCGCCCGGCGCAACTACGCGGCAATCAAAGACAAGGTGAAGATGGTCAAGGCCGGCGATGAAATCGTCGCCGGCTTGCGCATCATCGACACGCCCGGACACACGCAGGGTCACGTGTCTATCGAACTCGCAGGCGGCGACGGGCTGATTGTGGGCGGCGACGTGCTCACTCACCCGCTGATCTCATTCCAGCATCCGGAATGGAAACCGATCGCGGACCACGTGCCGGATCAGGCGGTCGCGACGAGGGGCAAGCTGCTCGATCGGCTTGCCACCGAACGCTCAAAACTGATCGGCTTCCACCTGCCTTATCCCGGCGTGGGAACGGTCGAGCGCAAGGACAGCGCCTACCGCTTCGTCGCGTCCGTTTAGGGAGACGCGCGCCTCAGGCGGTCTGGCGTACAGACACACCCTTCTCTTTCAGAGCCTGCTGCAGTTCGCCGGCCTGAAACATTTCGCGCACAATGTCGCAACCGCCGACAAACTCGCCCTTCACGTAAAGCTGCGGAATCGTCGGCCAGTTGGAATAGGTCTTGATGGCGTTTCTGATTTCATCGGATTCCAGAACGTTGATGCCTTTGTAGGCCACCCCGAGATGGTCGAGGATTTGCACGACCTGGCCGGAAAACCCGCACATTGGAAACTGTGGCGTGCCTTTCATGAACAGCACCACGTCGTTTCCCTTCACTTCATTGTCGATGAATTGCTCGATTCCCATGGAATTTGTCCTGTTGGGCGGCACGCGCCCCTGTGATCGTCGATATATGTACCAAAAAAGTTACCGCCAACCCAAGAGCATCGACCGAATTTACCGGCTTTTCGGGGCATAAAATGTGCCCTCGACCTCGAAAATATCGTCCTGGTTCAGTCGGCTGACCTCGACGATCGTACGCGGCGGATACGGGCCGCCGCCCCATAACGCCTCCTGAACCTTGTTTACCAGCGGGCGCAACCGGCCCATATCGGTGACGAAAACCGTGAGGCGAACACAATCGGCGAGGCTTGCGCCTTCCGACCCGGCGATCAGCTTCATATTCATGAACGCCTGGCGGATGCGCGCTTGGTCACCCTCGACGAGTTTATTATCGGCAGGATTGATGCCGCGCATGCCGGCGATGAATACGAAATCGCCGGCGCGGGCGCCGAGACTCCAGGTACCGGTTGGCTCGATTGCGCCTTTGGGCGCAAGCACGGCGACGCGCCTTGTCACGGCGTGCCGGTCTGCAAAGCGAGCGCATGCAGCACGCCGCCCATCTGGCCCTTGAGTGCCTCGTAAACCAGTTGATGCTGCTGCACGCGCGACTTGCCCTTGAACGATGGCGAGATGACAGTCGCGGCATAGTGATCGCCGTCGCCCGCGAGATCGCGGATCGTGACCTCCGCATCGGGAATGTGCGCCTTTATCAAGCGCTCGATTTCGACGGCATCCATGGCCATCGGCAGGTCCTCGCAAACCTCACAACTCTCCGGCCATGTAAGCCGGAAGCCATGATTCAAACCGCTCGCGCAGAATCGTGACTAGGATGGGACGCTCGCCCGCAAGCGTCAACGTGTCGCCACCCGTTCTCCCGATTGCCCACACCGGCACGTTCACAGCCCTCGCCCGCGTCAGGACATCCGACACCTTGCCCGCAGGGACCGTGACAAGATAGCGCGCCTGGTCCTCGCCGAACCAATGGGCGTGAGCCGGTATGTCGGAAGGAGCAGCGTCAAGCTGTGCCCCAATCGCCGAGGTCATCGCCATTTCGGCCAGCGCGACAAGAAGGCCACCGTCGGAAAGGTCGTGCGCCGCCGTCGCTGTCCCGTCGAGGATCAACGCGCGGACAAAGTCGCCGTTTTCGCGCTCCTCCGTGAGATCAACCGGCGGTGGCGCCCCCTCTTCCTGGCCGCACAACTCGCGCAGATACATTGATTGGCCGAGCCAACCTGTCGTCTCGCCGACCAAAATGATCGCCTCGTCTGGACGCTTGAAGGCAAGCGTCGCCGACTTTGCAAAGTCTTCGATGAGACCGACGCCGCCGATTGACGGCGTCGGCAAAATCGCGCGGCCGTTGGTCTCGTTGTAGAGCGACACGTTGCCGGACACGACCGGAAAATCAAGCACCTTGCAGGCCTCCGCGATGCCGCGGATGCAGCCCACGAACTGGCCCATGATCTCGGGCCGCTCGGGATTGCCGAAATTAAGATTGTCGGTGATGGCAAGCGGCTTCGCTCCGACGGCGGTCAGATTTCGCCAGCACTCCGCCACCGCCTGCTTGCCGCCCTCGAATGGGTCGGCCTCGCAATAGCGCGGCGTCACATCGGTGGTGAGCGCCAGCCCCTTCGGTCCTTCTTCGATGCGAACAACCGCCGCGTCGCCGCCGGGACGCTGGACGGTATTGCCGAGAATGACGTGATCATATTGCTCCCACACCCAGCGCTTGGAGCAGAGATCGGGAGCAGAGAGCAATCTTTCGAGCGCCTCGATCGTGTCAACCGGAGCCGGCACGCTTTCGGCGTCGACGGCAGCCGGCTTCGCCGCGCTGACAAACGGACGCTTGTACTCCGGAGCCTGGTCGCCAAGCTCCTTGATCGGCAGATCGGCCATCACGTCCCCGCCGTGGCGAACGATGAAACGCTTCGACGGC
>DASSSM010000526.1:0-4589 GCA_035708425.1 Pseudolabrys sp. | reverse complement strand
CCGATCGCCTGATTACATCTTCAGCAGGCGCTTGGCGTTTCCGCTCAGGATCTTCACCTTGTCGGAATCCGATATCGACACGTTCTGCATCCATTCGACCGCCGGCGGGTTCATCACGAACGGCCAGTCGACCGCAAACAGGATGTGATCGACGCCCATCTCCAGCATGCAGCAGATCAGCGCCGGGTCGGAAAAGAAGCCGCTGGTCGTGACATAGAAGTTCTTGCAGAAAATATCGCGGAAGCTCATCGCCTTCTGGCCCGGCCGCTTAAGCGATGAATCGATGCGCCAGAGCAGGAACGGCAGCGTCTCGCCGAAGTGGCCGAGGATGATCTTCAGGTTGGGGTGAGTATCGAACAATCCCGACAACACGAGGCGGATCGCCTGCGTGGCCGTCTCGACCGTGTAGCCCCAGGCCGGGCGCACCACCAACGGGAAGTCCTTGGCGTAGTCCTGATAGTAGATCTCCGTCACCTTCGCGTGCGGCAGCGACGGGTGAAAATAGATCGGCACGTCGAGCTTCTCGGCCCGCTCGTAGATCGGCCAGAACTTCTTCAGGTCGAGAAACTCGCCGTTCGACATGCCGTGCAGCATCGCGCCCTTGAAGCCGAGCTTGGTGACGGCGCGTTCGAGCTCGTCGGCCGCGGCCTTGGGGTCCACGGTCGGCAGTGCCGCGAAGGCCGCGAAACGTTTCGGGTTGGCCGCACAGACCTTGGCGAGACGGTCGTTCACCTGGCGCGTGAGTTCGGCTGCGATATCGCCGCCGAGCTTCTGGGTCGAGGGCGCGCCGTGCGACAGCACCTGGACGTCGATGCCGGCCTCGTCCATTTCCTTGAGGCGCAGGCTGCCGAGGTCGAAAAGCCGCTGGTCGGTCTCATTCCCCCGGCCCGCCTCCGGCCCCGTGAAATGCTTGGCAAGTTCCGGGTCCCAATAATGTTCCTCGATGGCGATGACCGGGCAGTTCGGCTTCCTCATCATGATGTTTCCCCGCGGTATTTTTTTCGGAACCGCTTCCTAGCAATGGCGATTCCCTCTGTCACGGCCCCCGCCATGACAGTCGGATGACGGTGCCGTGGCAAAAATGCCTCATGCGCCGGCGCGCTGCTGGCAAGCCCGGGAGCCGGGCTTTGGTATTGTTCCCGACTCAGTTAAGCACGGTACGATGCTGCCAATCCTCCGTATCTTACCAGTGGGCGGCGTACTCCTCGCCATCTTTATCCTGCTCCTGGCGCTCAGCCCGCCGGACGGACCGCGTGCGCCATTGAACACCGCGATGGTGCCGGCGCGCGGCGCGCTTGTCGATGTCGGCTATCATCCGGAGACACGGCAGTTTCTGATACGCGCGGCGATCAAGCGCGCCGACGAACTCAACCGGCTGCGGGAATTGCCTGACACGCCGACGCGGACCGCGCCCGCCGAACCTGTCGCGATCGAACCTGCGCTGGCTGCGCCAGCGGCGGACGAGCCGAAGATTGCTGTACTTCCGGCGGACCGCACCGAATCCGATCCGGAGCCCGAAGAGCCGGCCGCAACCGAGACTCCGAATGTGAGCATTCCCGTGGAGACCGGCGAGGTCTCCGCACCTGAATTGCCAACGGCACCGAAGGAAACGGGTTCAGCAGGGGAAAGGCCCGAGCAGGCCAAAGAACTGACCAAGGAGCAGGCCAAGGATCAGGTGAAGCCGCAGCAGCGTGACACCCGGCGGCGGGTTGCACATCGGCCGCGCCGCGCCAAAGCGGCCGGGGCGCCGCAACGTCCGTTGAATCTTTTCGAGGCGCTGTTCGGCGGACAGCAATATCGCAATCCGCAAGCGCCCGGCACTCAGCAGGCCGCGCAAGGGCAGTACCAAGGGCAGTACCAAGGGCAGTACCAAGGGCAGTACCAGCAGCCCGGCTACAACGCGCTGTCAGCGCAGGGCCAGCACCAGCAGCCGGCCTATGACTATCTGCTGCAGGCGCCGACCGAGCCCTACCCGATGCTGCGCCAGCACTCATACTGATCGGAACGATCGCTCAATAATAATCGAGACGGCCGCTGTAGAGGCTCGAGGACGACGCGACACTGACGCTGTGCGAACGCGCGCCGCTCAATTTCTCCTGCGGGCTGAACTTGAAGTCGCTCACCGGCGCGATTGACGCAAACGACGCCTGCGCCTGGTCCGGTTGGCCGATCGGCATGCCCTTGGCCTTGGCGGCATAATAATATCCGGCGGCGTAGTGGTGCACCGCGCGGCTCGCATTTCCGCCGGCTACGCGATAGGCGCCGGCGAGATACTTCACCGCATAAGTCATATTGGTGTCGGCATCGAGCAGGCCGGCGGCGGTGCCCGTATAGCCCATGGACCGGGCGGTCGGCAGCTTGATCTGCATCAGACCGTAATTGCCCGCGCTGACGACATGCGGGCGGCCGCCACTCTCACGCTTGATAACTCGCCTCACCAGGTCTTCCGGAATGTTGTTCGCAGCGGCATGGCGGGCGATCAATGCGTCGAGATTGCCGTTATTGCCGTTATTGCCGTTATTGCCGTTGGCATCACTCGCGAAACGTTGCGCGGATGCCGGCGCGATGGCGGCGGCAAGCGCGACCAGAATCGTTGTCAGGCTGAGAGTGCGAATCATGTCGGCTCCGGTGTTGGGGGAAGCGCGGCTTGTCATGTGAAACTCGGGCAACTTTGTGACCGCAACCCGGTCCATCCCCGATAGTTCCATCACAAATTGATTCGTGCTGTGCTCAAGTACCTTTAGACGCTGGGTTAATTTGTTTCAGGTGGCAGGAGGAATTACACATGACTGCATCGTTGGAAGACCGCGTGCGTGCGGTCGAAGACAAGCTCGCCATCTTTCATCTCATCGCCAGTCATCCGCCCGCCGCCGACACCGGCACCGATCGCTACTATCGCGAAGCGTTCGCCGCCGACGGCGAGGTGGATCTCGGCGGCGGCAAGGGCGCGCGCGGCAACGACGCGATCGGAGCGCTGGTGAAAACGCCCGAGCATCAGTCCGCGATTGCCGGAGGCCTCTGTCACTTTGCCGGGCTGCCGCGCGTCGAGATCGACGGCGACAGCGCCGTGGCCATCTCTTATCTTCAGATCATCACGCCCGACCGGCAGGCGGCGCCACGCGAAGTGTCGGGGCACGGGAGCACGACCGGCTTCCGCATCCACCGCGTCGGGGCGAACCGCTGGGAGCTCAAGCGCGGTAAGGACGGCTGGAAGGTCGTCCGACGCACGCTGCGCCCGCTCGACGGCACCGACGAAGCGCGGGCCTTGCTGCGCAAGGCCATCGCGTCCTAATTTTGCGCAGCCAACAATAACGACGCGGGGGGTTGAGGATGCCGAAGGCCTATTGGGTGGTGACCTATCGCTCGATGAAGAATCCGGATGCCTGGAAGGCCTATGCCAAGCTCGCACGGCCGGCGATCGAATCGGTCGGCGGGCGCTTTCTGGCGCTCAACAATCCGGCGAAGACCTATGAGGCGGGCCTCAACGAGCGCGTGGTGCTCGTCGAGTTCGACAGCCTCGACAAGGCGCTCGCCTGCCACGACACGCCTGCCTACAAAGAGGCGCTCAAGGCGCTCGGCACCGGCAATGTCGAGCGCGACATGCGTGTCGTCGAGGGGAAATAACGCCGCGCGCTCACCACTCGGCAAACGGAAAGCGCTTGTGCGCGGCGGCGGCCTGCTGCTGGGCTTCGGCAAAGACTTCGATCGCAATATTGAAATAGGAAATCACCCGCGCAAGGCCGGCAAGCGGCGGCACGATCGGTGCGCGGATTGGCAGTGTGGTCATTTCTTTGGTTCTCCTTTTCTGTGTGTTGCATTATCGCGTTGAGAAGAAACGCCGCTCGATCTCGCGCTCGGCTTCGTCGGTGAACTTGCTGTTCTGCAGATAACGGGCGATGTCGCGCTCGACCGCACGCTGACGCGAGATAAAAATGGCGTTCGCCAGCCGGCGGAAAAGGCCGGTGCGATTACGTTCTGGTTTGTCCGTGACGAAGTCGCGCGTGGCGCTCGTATAGGGGACATAGGCCATGGATCATCTCCCTTGATTGGGTTCGACGACTCCACAGGCGTTTCCCGTTTCTTCTTGTTGTTGTGATGGAGATAGGCTCCTTCGGCCGCATACAGTAGGTGCGGTGCAACATACGTTCCATGCGCTGGTATCATGCGGAATGTCGCACACATGTCGTAAATGCGCGCCGCAATCCAAAAATGCACTGGCGAATTGTTAACTACATCATTCCGGGACAGCTTATCAGCGTCGTCCCGGGCGAGCGCGTGAGCGCGAGACCCGGGACCCATAGTCCGTGTCCTCTCGATAAGCTGCGGCGTATGGGTCGCCGCCTTCGCGGGGACGACTCCTGAGCGATTCACTTTTCAGACAGCCCAATCTTCTCCAGCAAGGCAAAGCGGCGCGCGCCGGGCTTGTCCGGTTCGCGCCAAGGCAAGCATGATCGCCCTGTTTCTTTGCGGCGCCGGGTACGCCGTCGTCTTGGAGAAGATCCGCATCGCCCGGAAGAAGAACCGAGGGCGCGCGGGACGCCAGGGGTCCAAAAGGACCCGCGGGCCTCGACGCCTCGCGACATCGAGGC
>DASSSM010000525.1:0-3005 GCA_035708425.1 Pseudolabrys sp. | reverse complement strand
CCATGCCGTGAACCTGGAAGAGCCCGATCTGTTCAACCAGGTCGTCGATGACTTTCTTTCGCGCGTTGATGGAGGGAGCTGGCTTCCGCGCGATAGGCGTACCCGTCAGCCCAAGCCGCCCACCGCGTGATCGGCGCCAGAGCCTTGCATCAGCGCCGGATTGTGAAATTCGCAGAAATTTAACCGCGTTCGCAAATAACGCCTTCCCGGAAAAAGGCCTTTTGGTTTTGACCGCTATGGTGTCAGGGAATCCGGTGGAGTGGGACTCATGCGAACGATATTCGTATTCCTTGTAGCGGGTCTGATTGTGCTGATTGGGGGCGCCTCTTTTGCCGCCGATCTTCGGCTCGACCATAAGCACGCACGCGGCGCCGGCATTTTCGATCAGCGCCTGCGTGTTGTGGAGCAGAAGCCCTATTGCGGCGATTGCGAAGCGCCCATAGGCCGGACCCGTTCCGCCAACGTCGTACGGCTGCGCTTCATCAACTTCCCGTATTGGCAGGAGAGCTGCGCGGCTGGCGCCTGCGGGGTCTACTATCCGGTTATGCGGTCCTGTGCCTTTTGGGACCTGGGCTGCACCTAGACCCGAACGCGCGGTTTCGTTTCAGACGTCCACGCTGGCGGCGAGCGCGTTCTGCTCGATGAAGAGCCGGCGTGGCTCCACCAACTCACCCATCAATTCGGTGAAGATGTTGTCGGCATCTTCGCCTTCCTTTACCTGCAGCAGCGAGCGCGCATTCACATCGAGCGTGGTTTCCCACAGCTGCTCGGGGTTCATTTCACCGAGGCCTTTGTACCGTTGCATTGTTACGCCCTTGCGTCCCGCACCGGTTACGGCCTCAAACAAGCCGACCGGCCCATGAATTGCCCAGGTTTCGTCCTTACGACGCAACGATCCGGGTTTTTCGTAGATCTTCTGCAAAGAGGCAGCATATTCGTCGAGCTTACGAGCATCTGCCGAGCCAAGCAGGGCATGATCGATAATGGAAACAGTCTTCACGCCACGCAAAGTGCGCGTAAACGTGAAGCCCGCCTCTTCGCTGAACTCGCCTTCCCACCCGCGTTCAGTTTCCTCGGAGAGGGCATTAAGACGTTTGGCTATGTAGGGTGCCGCCGCTTTGGCCTTCTTCGGATCACCGAAAATTTCGGAACTGAGCACGCCAAGGATAGCCGCTTGTTCGACGACTTGGCGATTGTAACGGCTGTGAAGAGCACTGAGAAGGTTGCGGATGACGCGCGCTTGATCGACCACCTTGCGCAAGTCTTCGCTGGCGCGCTCCTCGCCGGAGGCAAGGCGCAGCACAGCTTCTTCGACACCGGTCACGATCAAAAAGTCTTCCAGCGCGCGTTCGTCTTTCAAATATTGCTCAGATTTTCCCCGTGCAACTTTGTAGAGCGGCGGCTGAGCAATGAAAATGTGACCGCGCTTGATCAACTCTTCCATCTGCCGGAAGAAGAACGTCAGCAACAATGTACGGATGTGCGATCCGTCGACATCCGCGTCGGTCATGATGATGATCTTGTGGTAGCGCAGTTTGTCGGGGTTGAACTCATCGCGCCCGATGCCGGTACCGAGCGCCGTGATCAGCGTTCCGATTTCCTGGCTCGATAGCATCTTGTCGAAACGCGCTCGTTCCACGTTGAGAATCTTGCCGCGCAGCGGCAGCACCGCCTGGAATTCGCGGTTGCGGCCCTGCTTGGCGGAGCCGCCCGCGCTGTCACCCTCGACGATGAAAAGCTCTGATTTCGCCGGATCGCGCTCCTGACAGTCGGCAAGCTTGCCCGGAAGCGACGAAACGTCGAGCGCGCCCTTGCGGCGTGTGAGTTCGCGCGCCTTGCGCGCAGCCTCGCGTGCGGCCGCCGCTTCCACCACCTTGCCGACGATGACCTTGGCTTCGGAGGGGTGAATTTCGAACCAGTCCTGCAGGGCCTGGTTGATCACGCTTTCGACCACCGGGCGGACTTCCGATGACACCAGCTTGTCCTTCGTCTGCGACGAGAACTTCGGGTCGGGAACCTTGCACGAAAGTACGGCGGTCAGGCCTTCGCGGCAGTCATCGCCGGTGAGCGCGACCTTTTCCTTTTTCGACGTGCCAAGGGTATCGGCATATTGCGTGATCTGACGGGTGAGTGCGCCGCGGAAGCCGGCAAGATGGGTGCCGCCATCGCGTTGCGGGATGTTGTTAGTGAAGCAGAGCACGCTCTCGTGATATCCGTCGTTCCACCACAGCGCGCATTCAACCGTGATGCCTTCGCGCTCGACCTTGATCATGATCGGGTTTGGAATGAGAGAGGTCTTGTTGCGGTCGATGAATTTCACGAAGGCCTCGACGCCGCCCTCGTATTTCATCTCCTCGCGTTTCTCGACCGCGTGGCGTTGATCGGCGAGCACAATGGCGACGCCCGAATTCAGAAATGCCAATTCGCGCAGACGATGCTCGAGTGTCGCGAAGTCGAACTCGACCATGGTGAAAGTCTTTGTGCTCGGCAGAAACGTCACTTCGGTGCCGCGTTTGTCTTTCGCGTCGCGGCTCGCTTTCAGTGGAGCTTTTGCGACGCCGTCCCGGAATTCCATGAAATGCTCTTTGCCGTCGCGCCAGATGGTGAGCTTGAGCCAGGTCGAGAGCGCGTTCACCACGGAAACGCCGACGCCGTGCAGACCGCCGGAAACTTTGTAGGCATTCTGGTCGAATTTTCCGCCCGCGTGCAGCTGGGTCATGATCACCTCGGCCGCCGAGACGCCTTCACCCTTGTGGATGTCGGTCGGGATGCCGCGCCCGTTGTCGCGCACCGTGCACGAGCCGTCGGGGTTGAGCGTTACAACCACCTCGGTGGCAAACCCGGCGAGCGCCTCGTCGATGGCATTGTCCACCACCTCGTAGACCATGTGATGGAGGCCGGAACCGTCATCGGTGTCGCCGATATACATGCCCGGCCGTTTGCGGACCGCGTCGAGGCCCTTGAGGACCTTGATCGACTCGGCGCCATAGTCGGACGGGTTTTTG
>DASSSM010000524.1:0-16852 GCA_035708425.1 Pseudolabrys sp. | reverse complement strand
TGATGACGTTGCGCAGCATGTATTCGGTGCCGGACTCGATTGCGAGCTGCACAGTATCCATCCCTGCGGCCTTCATGAGCGCGGCCATTTCTTCGTCAATGTAGGCGACGGTCAGTCCGTTCGGCGTTTCAACCCGAAGATCGTATTTTGACAGTATCCGGAAAAACTCCTTCGCCCGTTTGTGGTTCAGGAGTAACTGATCGTCGTAGATCGTGAGCACGTTCATCCCGTAGGTATCGATCAGATACTTTATGTGATCTTCGATCACCTCAAGGCTGGCGTAGCGCATTGAACCGCCATGCAATGTGGGTTCGGCGCAAAACACGCACTTGAATGGGCATCCCCGCGACGTCACGATGAAAAACTGTTTGACGTCCTCATCTTTGGATTTTCGGAACGGAGAAAATGCTTCGATCATGCCGTAATCGTCGGCATTGATAAGGCCATAGTCGATCGGAATAACCTCGTTTAGATTTTCGATGTGCTTTGTCTTGGGTTTTTTGCCTTCGGCGATCGACTGCCGTGTGACCCAGGGATCTCGAAGCAGTTCTTTCTTCGGGTCATCGGAATCCAGAAGGTTGGAAAGTGCAACCTCCCCTTCCGAATAGCAAAGCGCATCGACACATAGTTGCTCGTGCAGGATATCGTCCCAAGCCGTCGTGACCGCCGCGCCGCCCAGAATAACGATGCCTTCCGGATTGGCCGTTCGGGCCTCTGTTGCCAACCCTGCAACGTATTTGTAGGAAACGTCGAACATGACGGATATTCCCACAATGTCGGGTTGGAAACTGTTGAGCAGGTCTTTGAATTGCGTAAGACCTCGTTCGACACCGTGGCGATTGAGATCAATGATCTTTATTTCGTGGGCGCCGGAAGTTGCCCTGTTGATGTACGAGGCGAGGCAAAGAACTCCGTACGGGAAAGCAAAAAAGCTTCTCAGTTTTGTTGGCCGTATCGCTTCAACTTTGTCGCCAAGATATGGCGGGACCACAAAGACAATTTTGCGAGCGGGCATTCTCAGCCTTTCTGACATGCATCCGAGTCGGAGCAATTACGTCAGTTAGATCGACTATTCTTAAGGTGCCGTTAACCATGAGCGGAAACGCCGGCCGGCTTTGCGGGCGGGACAGGTTTTTCGCTAGGCGGTGACGGAGATCGTCAGGCCGGTGACGGTGTCGATTTGCGTACCGTCCGGCAACGTGAGGATATTGTTCTTCGTGTCCAGATAGGCGCCGTTGGCAATTTGGATGATCGACGACGTATCGATGACCTTTAGACCGGTCGTGATGTCGATCTGCGTTCCGTCTTGCATCGTCAAAATGTTGCTGTTGGTGTCGATCACCGACCCATCGTCGAAATAAATGAAGGGATCGAGCACGTTTTCGGGCTGCACCATCGCCTTCGAGGCGGACAAAGCATCAAGCGCCTCCTGCAACTTCTTGGCGTCAGCTTCTTTCGATCTTTGCGAAGCTATTTGCGCATAGAGAGATCCGGCACCTGATACGGTGTTTTGCGAAATGAGCGCAAATGTATTGGCTGCTCGTGCGGACGAATACAGAGACGACCTCAGGCTGCCGTTACTGTGCCGCGCGTTGTCCAGCATGCCCAGCAAGCCCCCGGACGCCTTCGAATTCTGAATCGCGGTGTAGGTGTCGGCGACCCAGTCCGAGCTCGCGGGGAAAAGCGGCCCGTAGACGCTCGTCGGATTTATGTAAGCACTCGTAGCGTTGACCATGGCGCCGGGTCGTGTGTGGCTGCAGCCTTTAAAGATACTGTCGACCTCTTAACAAACTTTCACCGTTAGCGACTTGCTAACCATAACGGGCGGCCCCCGCGTCGGTCCGAGCGCCCAAATTTCTCCAACGGCAACAGCGCCACATCCCATCAAGTCGCGATAACTCATTAACCATGTACCTTTACGGGCCGTTTGTTGGGCGTGTGCGATGAAGTCAGCGATCCAGTGGATCACACGTGTGTAACTGCCAGTACGGCAACTAGACCAGAAAGGTGCGTAAGATGTCTGACATCGTCCTTTCCGCCGGCGTGCGGTCGAACCTGCTGCAATTGCAGCAGACGTCCGACCTCATGACGCGGACCCAGACCCGACTTGCGACGGGCAAGCGGGTGAATTCGGCCCTCGACAACGCGATCAACTTCTTCACGGCGCAGGGCCTCGACAACCGTGCAAACGACCTCAGCGGCCTGCTCGACTCGATGTCGAACGCCATCAATACCATTCAGGCGGCGAACAACGGCATCACGGCGATCACGAAGCTGGTGCAGTCGGCCCAGTCCCTGGTCAGCCAGGCCAGACAGACGTCCGACACTGCTGCTCAAAACACCCTTGCGACGCAGTTTGACGCATTGTTGGGCCAGATCGGCCAGCTTGCGGGCGACTCCGGCTTCAATGGCATCAACCTGCTTAGCGGCGACACGTTGACGGTGAACTTCAACGAAGACGCCACGTCGAAAACAACGGTCACAGGCGTGGACTACACCAACGCCAACGCGACCTTGAGCATCGCCAACGCCGGCAACTGGCAGACCACCTCAGCCCTCGATACGGCGAGCGCCGACCTCACCGCGGCGCTTACCATGCTGCGTTCGGAAGCGCAGACACTCAGCGCGAACCTGTCGACCGTGCAAATCCGCCAGGATTTCACGAAGGCGACAATCAACACGCTGCAGAACGGCTCGGCGGCCCTTACGCTGGCGGACTCGAACGAAGAAGGCGCGAATTTGCTCGCCTTGCAGACTCGTCAGCAGCTGTCGACCACAGCGCTGTCACTCTCTGCGCAGGCCGACCAGAACGTGCTGCGTCTGTTCCAATAAGTCGTCCCTATCGACGACGAAACGGCGGCCCCCGGGCCGCCGTTTTTTTTGCGCGCAATCAATCGTAGTTAACCGTTCCTTAACCCGCGCTTTAACTGGATATCAACCCTAACGTTTCATTATCGCGGCAAGCGATTTGGCCCTATGGAGGCAAGGAGTTTGCCATGAGTGACATTGTACTTTCGGCTGGCGTCCGGTCCAATCTTCTGCAATTGCAGCAGACTTCGGAATTGATCACACGGACCCAAACCCGCCTTGCCACGGGAAAGAAAGTCAATTCGGCGCTCGATAACCCGATCAACTTCTTCACGGCACAGGGCCTGTCCGTGCGCGCCAACGACCTCAATGCGCTGCTGGATGCAATGTCCATGGGCATCGACACTATTCAGGCAGCCAACAACGGCATCACGGCGATCACCAAGCTGGTGCAGTCGGCGCAAGCCCTGATCAGCCAGGCCAACCAAACTGCCGATACCAACGTGCGCGCAACCCTCGCGAGCCAGTTCGACGCCCTGCTGCCCCAGATCGATGAGCTTGCCAGCGATTCGGGCTTCAACGGCATCAATCTCCTCGGCGGCAACGACCTCACGATCGTCATGAACGAGGACGGCAGTTCGAAGGTTGTGGTCACGGCGTTCAGCGATGCTGCCAACGGCGACCTCGGGATCAATGCGTCGGCGAATAACTGGGCCGATTCCGCGGCTATCCAGGCTGCAGGCACCCAGTTAAGCGCCGCGCTCACGACGTTGCGCTCGCAGGCCCAGTCGTTGAGCTCGAACCTGTCGACCGTGCAGATCCGCCAGGAGTTCACCAAGGCGATGATCAACACGCTGACCACAGGCGCCGATCAGCTCACGTTGGCGGACAGCAACGAGGAAGGCGCCAACCTGCTCGCCTTGCAGACCAGGCAGCAACTGTCCACCACGGCTCTTTCGCTGGCGGCGCAAGCCGACCAGAACGTGCTCCGGCTGTTCCAATAACACGCTCATTCTGACGCGGCGGGGGAACATTCTCCGCCGCATCAATCTTAAAAAAACAGCCGCGGGGAGCGGCACGACATGGGCCTCAAGGTCGAACTCAAAGCAGGCGAGCGCTTCATTCTCGGCGATTGCCTCGTGACCAATGGCAATCAGCGCACCCGGCTGCTGATCGAAGGCGACACACCCATCTTACGCGAGAAGGACATCATGACGGCAGCGCAGGCCAATACGCCTGCCAAGCGCATCTATCTCGCCGTCCAGCTGATGTACACCTCGCGTGATCCGCGTCTGCACCACGAAACCTATTTCATCCTGATGCGCGATCTGGTGCAGGCCGCACCGAGCGCATGGCCACATGTCGTGGCGGTGAGCAATCACATCCTCGCAGGTGAAATGTACAAGGCGCTTAAATGCGCCAAGACCCTCATTGCATACGAAAAGGAGCTACTCGACCATGCAACGCGCGGCGCAAACCTACGGCGCGGTCGCCAAGCAGACCGCAAATCCGCGTGAGCTGGAAGCAGATCTGCTTCTGACCGCGGCGGCCCGGCTGCAGGCCATTCACGACGGTTGGGAATCCAGGCGACCGGAACTGGATGCCGCGCTTGTCTATAACCGCAAGCTGTGGTCGATTTTCGTGACCTCGGCGACCAGCGTGGAAAATCCGCTGCCGGCGCCAATTCGGCAGAACGTGGCGAACCTCGGCCTGTTCGTCTTCAATCAAACGCTCGCCATCCAGTCCGATCCAAAACCTGAAAGCCTCGGATCGCTCATCAATATCAACCGCGAGTTGGCGGCGGGATTGCTCAGCCGTCCGTAAAACGCTCCGAAAAAATCCGAAATACAAAAGACCGCGGCTCATCCGCGGTCTTTTTGGCTTTTAAGCGACGGAAGAGGGCTCCCGGCTACTTGATGTAGTTCACCAGGCTCGTCTGGTAGAGCATCGAGGTGATCTGCAACGATGCCTGCATACGCGTCTGCAGCGTAAGAAGCTGCGCGCCGACATCTTCATTGGACACGCCGTCGATCTGCTGGAGGAAGTCGCTCAAGGTCGCGTTGGCCTGCTGATGCCGGCCTTTCGCAGCCTGCAACGACGTCTGGGCGCTGGCGAGGTCCGTTTCGATATCGGAAATGGTCTGGATGCTGGTGTTTCCGACATTGACGGCAATTCGATTGTCCAGTTCGCCGCTGAGCGCAACGCCATTCGGATCGGTCGGCGAAATCGTCACGGCAGCCAGCGTGGCCACATTCTGCACGAGATTGCGGATTGCTTCTTCATTGGCCCGCGCGCCGTAGGAAACCGACAAGGACTGATCGATGCGCGCCGTCGCCGTCGAACGCGCGGGATCGCTGCCGGTTTCACCTGTGTACCAGATCACCGTATTGGCGGTCGTGCCCGGCACCATGCCGGTCGCGGCGAAAAATGGCGGCGACCCGCCCACGCGCTGGGGCGGATTGCTGGCGTCGGCATTGAAGAACTCGCTCGAGGCGGCGACGGCGGACGCGGCGGTCAGCGCCGAGGCGCCGAGCTTTTCGATCGAGGTCGAAAGGGCCGTTTGAAAATTGGTTGCCGTCTGGCCGGCGGTGGCGCCGATGGTGAACTCGTTGGCTCCAGGCGGAGAGTCGGTTGTCGCGGTGAGGGTGAGGTTTTCGCTGGTGCCGTCGGGCAGGTTAAGCCGCACCGTGACCGTTTCGCCGGGATTTGGCACCGCCGCGGAGAAGTCGATGGTCATGGAGGCGGGCGAACCGGTCGGGCCTGATGTCGTGGCTCCCGTCACAGTGCTCGTGATCGAGCCCAGCTTGAAGCCGAAGGTCGTCGCCTGTTCATCGATTTGCACGGTGTTTGGACCACCCGCACCGATTGTCAGCCGGCCGCGTCCATCGGCGCCCAGATCCGCCTGGTTGCGCTCGTTGATGAGCTGCTTCAGTCCGGCCCGCGATCCGTTGCCGTTCAGGATGTGGTCGAGCGTCTCGACAGCCGGCGTATCGGTGGCACGTCCGGAGAACAGGTAGCGATCGCCGGCCCGCGCATTTAGCAGGGCAAGCAGTTGGTCGAGAGAATTCAGCCCGGTCTGCTGGGCCACTTCGGCGCCGCTGCCGTTGCCGACGCCGTTTGCCTGCACCATCGCCGCCTTCACCTGGCTCGAAATATCGATCATGTTGCCGAGCGCGGTATTCATGAGGTTGATGCGCGCCATCACGTTCTGAATCGTGTCGTTGTACGAAGAGATCGCCGAAAGTTGCGAATTCAGGCTGACGGTGACGCCGCGATCGATGCCGAGTCCCGCGTAAGTGGCTGATTTATGCCCGGTGGCGAGCTGACGCTGCAGGTCATCGAATTGTGCCCGCATCTGCACCAGCTGGTTCATGATGAGCGCGGATTGGGCTCCGATCGAGGAGATACTCATGCCGTCCTCACATCTGCATCAGCGCGTCTAACATGTCCTTTACCGCCGAGACCACGCGCGCGTTGGCGGCGTAGGAATTCTGCAACGTGAGCAGGTTCGCCATCTCTTCGTCGACGTTGACACCCGAGGCATCATTGAATCGCTGCTGCAGCGAATTGAGCACGACATCCTGGCCTTGCTTGAGATTGTCGGCCGAGCTCGCAGCCTCGCCTTGCGCGCTTATGAATTGACGCAGATAGGTCGGGATCGAACCGATGAATGGCGCGGCAACCGTGCCAATTCCGGTCGTCGGCGAGAAGGCCTGCGCCGCGGCGGTGAGCTGTTGATAGATGAAATCCGGCCGCATGCTGTCACCCGCGGGCGTGCCGGGCTGATAGACGATGAGATTGGACGGGTCGGCGGCGACGAGCGGATTGACGGCGATGCGTGCGGCCAGTCCGGTGAGTTGCGACCCGGTCCCTGTAATGGCTCCGGTATAGGGCGCCGAACCGTCGGTAAACAGCGGAAACTCGGCGCTGCCGCCGGCCAGTGATGTCTGCGTCGCGACCGCGGACAGGCCGTCGACGTTGACGGTATCGGCAAGGCCGTCGTCGAGGATTTCGAGCGTCGTCCCGCTTGGATTGGACGCTGTCATGCCGGTGCCAGTGAGCGCGGTGTTGATCTGCGTTATCACCGATGCCATGCCGCCCGAAAAGTCGATTCCGAACACGGTGTCGTTCGCGGTCGCCGTGGCTGTGTCGGGCAACGGAAGCGCGCTTGGGTCGTCGACCCGTACCAGCGTTATGGTGTGCTGCGTGGTGGTCGCAGTGTCGGTGTAGTTGATGGTGATGGTATTGCCGGCCAACAAGTCGGCGGTATCGATGTCGAAACCGGCCTGCGGCGCCGGATTGACCGCAGTGCTCGGGATGGCCTTGTTCGAAAGCGCCTGCGCCATGGCCGCGGCGAGGGCGTCGAGCTGTGTTTGCGCCTGGACCAGATCCTGGTCGCGCATCTGCAGGTAGGCCGCGATTGTTCCCGAGCGGATCGCACGATTCTGGATAAGGTCGACCGGCGTGCCCGCCGGCGGGATCAGTGTGATCGTGCCGACGCCACGCAATGCCGGATTGGCGTTCCAAAGCGATTGCGGCGTCATCGTGCCGACCGCATCGAAGCTCAGCTGCGCAGCTTGCGAGCCGACGAGCTGTGTCCCTGAGTTCGTAAAGATGGTGACCTGGCCTCGGTCGCCAGCAATGACGTTGATATCCATCAGCTGCGACAGCTGATCGATATAGGCGTCGCGGTTGTCGAGCAGGGCGGCGGTTGCCGCATCGCCGGGCGTCGATGCCGCAATCTGCTGATTGAGCGAGGCGATCTGCGCCATCGCCTCGTTGGCCTTGTTCACCGCATCGGAGATCGCGAGCTCGGCGTTCGCACGTTGCGACTGGATACTGCTGCTCAGCTGATTGAGCTGCTGCGCGAGAAGTTGCGCGCTGTTGATGACGCCCGTGCGCGCACCTGGGTCGTCGGGGCTGGTCGACAGCACCTGCAGCGCGGTCGTGAAACTGTTGTAGACGCCTTCCAGGGACGTGGCGGAGCCCGGCTGCCCGTAAATCTCCTGGAGTTGCGAATACATTCGTGCGCGCGTATCGGCGTAGGAAGCGCCGGAATTTTCAATGCGCAGTTGCCGCTGGATGTAGAGATCGATTTCTCGCTGAATATCGCTGACCCGCACGCCGATGCTGGTCGAGGTGCCGGTCGCGACCTGGTCCATCACCTTGCGCGTGTAGCCGGGCGTGTCGGCGTTCGCGACATTCGCCGCCACCAGCGCGATGCCGGCCTGATTGACCTGCAGGCCGGAGAGAGCCGAAGAGAGCGCTTGCGTGAGACTCATAGTCCGGCCCCGGTTACTGACAGTAGGCGCTCATCCTGCAGTCCGATCACCGGATGACGTTGAGCAGGTCTTGCGACATCTGGTTTGCCGTGGTGATCACCTTGGTGTTCGCCGAGTAGGCTTGCTGGGTCACAATCAGTTTGGTGAATTCGGTCGCGATGTCGGTGTTGGAAGCTTCCAGCGACTGCCCGATGATCTTGCCGGACGATCCCGCGAGCGCCGGGCCGGATTCATTGGTCAATTGATAGGCGCCGCCGTCGAGCGCCTTCAGATTGTTCGGGCTGTTGAAGTGAACCAGCGGCACCTGGGCAAGGGCGACGTTTTGCCCGTTGGAGAAGGTCCCGATGATGTTGCCGGCATCGCTCACCGCGATCGATTTCAACTGACCGGCCGCATAGCCGTTCTGCTGCAGGTTGTTGACGGTAGCCACGCCGCTGGTGTTGGCAAATTGAGTTATGCCGCCGGTCGGGGCGCTGATGTTGAGATTGCCAATCGTCGTCCCGTTGATGGTCACGCCGGTCAAAGGAATGCTGGTGACTGGCGGATTCAATTGGCCGTTTGCGTCGAACGCAAAACTGATGCCCGAATTGAACCACGCAGGCATTGTACCGGTTGCCGTTGCGTCCGCCTGGTAGAACAATTCCCATGTGTCCGTACCGCCGGGCACCTTGTCGACCTTTGCCCACCGAAGCTGGAGATTGGCCGGCGTGCCAATCGCATCGTAGATCGTGACTGAGCCACCATCGATCGTTTCGTTGACGAAGGTACTGACGTCTTGACCCACGACGATACCACCGCCGGCAATGGTCGGATCGTTACCCGTAAAGTCCAACGGATTGATGAGTTCGGAATTCGGGGTCGTCGACGTATATGCATTCGTTTGCGGAAGTGACGGCAAGTTGATGCCGTAGTTCACCTGGCTGGTGGCGCTGGCCGGCAGGAAGTTGCCCTGGAACTGCAATGGGGCCGCCACGCTACCTACAGGGTTGCCCGTCGTGGGATCAATCGGGATGCCTTCAAGGAAATATCCGGAGCCGTTGACCAGATAGCCGTTCGCATCCAGCTGGAAGTCGCCGCGCCGCGTGTAGCTGTCGATGCCGCCGAACAACGGCTGGTTACCGCTGAATCCGGTCGGCGCCTGCACGATGAAATAACCATTGCCGTTGATCGCCATGTCCGTCGTGGACTTGGTGCTCTGAATCGTGCCCTGAACATTGTTCGTGGCGCGCGAATTGGCGATGACGCCGCCGGCGATCTGGCGCGTCGGCACCGAGTCGCCCGGGATCATGTTCGCGAAACTTGTATCGATGCCTTTGTAAGCCGTGGTCTGGGAGTTCGCGATGTTGCCCGAAATGTTCTGCATCGCGAATGACTGCGCATTCAAACCACTGACCGCAGTTGTGAGAGCGTCGAACAAACCCATGAGGCCATCTCCGAAAACGAGACACACTTCGCCCCTGCCGGGGCTTTGAATCCTGGCCGGTCCGTCGCAATGGCCGTGCCAGTTAAATTATCTTGATATATCAATTTGTTATAAGAAAACAGCGGCCACAATGGGCCGCCGCTTCCGGTTCTTTCTGCCGATAAACGGCAGATTTTGCCGGCTAAATCACGATGACGACGCGGCCTGTGGCTCGAATTTCAATGCAACGCCATTCATGCAGTAGCGCAATCCGGTCGGCGGCGGACCATCGTCAAACACGTGGCCGAGATGGCCGAGGCAGCGTTTACAATGCACTTCGGTGCGCGTCATGAAGAACGAGCGGTCAGTCTGGGTTTCCACCGCATCCGGCAACGGCTGATAGAAGCTAGGCCAACCGGTGCCGCTCTCGAACTTCGTATCCGATGAGAACAACGGCAGATTACAGCCGGCGCAGGCGAATATGCCCTTGCGCTTCTCACGGTTGAGCGGACTGGTGCCGGCCCGTTCGGTGCCGTGCTTGCGCAGGACGTCGTATTGGTACGCCGTAAGCCGCTTTCGCCATTCGGCGTCGGATAGCCTGCGATAGTCGATCGTTTCAGTCGCTGTCATGGCTCCTGCCTCGCCGTTTCTTGTGGCGGTCAAAAGCGCTGCGAGCGCCGCGCCTGCGGTTAGAAGAACGCGCCGATTGATCATTCGGCAATCTCCTTCGTTCACGCCCCATAGGCCATTCAAATGGTTGGTCGGAAGACCAGATTCCAGGAGATCTTGCCTTGTGTTTGGCACGCCTGGCAAAAAAGGACCAATCAACTCGCGGTCGCGCCGCTATCACGTTCCTGTTAAAGCTTGGCCATTCAACGCGATAATTCTCCCTAGACGACTCAGCGGCGCTTTTTTACCCCTGAATGCAAGGGGATTCGCATGCCGCCGTCGCCGGTGCCCAAGCGTGAGACGTTCAAGGTGCCGCAGGCTTTTGCGCAGGCGCTCGCACTCCATACCAAGGGCCAACTCAACGAGGCAGAACGCATCTATTCAGAGGTGCTCGCCCATCGGCCCGACCATTTCGACGCGTTGCAAATGCTCAGTGTCATCAAACTCGCGAAGGGCCAGCCGGCGGAAGCCCTGCGGCTGATCTCGCAGGCAATGCGTATGCGCAAGCCCTCGCCCCAGATCCTTGTGAACTACGGCATGACTTTGCATGCGCTCGAGCGCAGCGAGGAAGCCCTCGCGAGCTTCGACGAGGCCCTGAAGCAGAAATCGAAGTTTGCCGAAGCGCACAACAATCGCGGCGCGGTGCTGTCGTCCCTGGGCCGCAATGCAGAGGCGATCGATTGCTTCCATAAGGCGCTTGCACTGAAGGCGGACTATGCCGACGCCCATTACAACCTCGGTTCATCGCTGCGTGTGCTCGGCCGCTACGACGAGGCCCTGACGAGCCTCAATCGCGCGCTCGCGCTCCGGCCCAACTACGTCAAGGCGCTGAATAACCGCGGCGCTGTCATGGAAGGGCTCAATCGCCTGCCCGAAGCGCTTGTTGACTACGAGCACGCGCTCGCGCTCGACCCCGGCTTCACCGAAGCCCGCAACAATCGCGGCCGTGTGCTGCTCGGCCTCGACCGCGCCGACGATGCGGTCGACAATTTTACAACAGCACTGAAGATCAACCCGCGCGATGCCGAAGCCTGGTACCAGCGTGGCCGCCTGCTGCTGGAGATCAGCCGCTATGAAGAGGCCGCTGTCGATCTGACGCAGGCCCTGGCACTCGAGCCGGGCCACGCGGAGGCGCGCCTTGCCTCGTGTTTTGCCGAATTGCCCGTCATCTACAAAGACGCAAGCGAAATCCCGCAGCGCCGTGCCGCATACGAACAGAAGTTGCGCGCGCTCGGGGAGGACCTCGAGCGCGGGGCCCTCAAGGGCGATCTGATCAAGGCGGTCGGCGCGCGCCACCCGTTCCTGCTCGCGTACCAGGGCGACAATGACCGCGCGCTGCAGCAGATTTACGGCGGCATTGTCAGCCGGATGGTCGCGCAGCGTTTTTCGCCGCCGCCGCTGCCGCCGCCGCCGGCATCGGGCGAAGTAATTCGTGTCGGCATCGTCAGCAGCTTTTTCTACCGCCATTCCAACTGGAAAATTCCGATCAAAGGATGGGTCGGCCAGCTCGACCGGAAGCGTTTTCACGTCACCGGCTATCACCTTGGCGCCATTCGCGACGAGCAGACCGAAGCCGCCTCGCGTCTCTGTGACCGTTTTGTCCACCGCACGCTCGATACGGACGGCTGGCGGCGCGAAATTCTCGCCGATGCGCCGCATATCCTGATTTATCCAGGACTGCTCATGGACAACTCGTCGATACAGTTGGCGGCGCAACGGCTTGCGCGCGTGCAGTGCAATTCCTGGGGCCATCCGGAAACGAGCGGCTTGCCGACGATGGACTATTTCCTGTCGAGCGATCTCATGGAGCCTCCGGACGCGGACACGTTCTACACCGAAAAGCTTGTGCGGCTGCCGAACCTGTCGATCTATTACGAGCCCGCCGACGCGGAACCGGTCGAGGTTACACGCGAGGAGTTCGGTTTGCGCGCAAGCGCGACTGTTTTTTGGAGCGGCCAGTCGCTTTTCAAGTACCTGCCGCAATACGACGATGCATTCGTGCGGATTGCGCGCGAGGTCGGCGATTGTCAGATTGTGTTTTTACGCCATTTCGGCGTTCCTACGAACACGACGATCCTTCACGAACGGTTGAAGCGCGCTTTTGCCGCTGCCGGCATGCGCGCCGACGATCATTGCGTTTTTCTCAATCGTCTGAGCCAAAGCAAATTTGTGGCGGCAGCCGGCCTCTGCGATGTGTTCCTCGACAGTATCGGATGGTCGGGATGCAATTCGGCGCTGGAATGCCTTGCACAGGCATTGCCGATCGTGACGTTCGAGGGAAAGACAATGCGCGGCCGCCATTGCGCGGCCATATTGCGGATGCTGGACGTTCCCGAGACGATCGCCACGACGATTGACGACTACGTCGCAACTGGAGCGCGCCTGGGCCGGGACAGTCAATTCCGGCAGGCGATCTCGTTGCGAATGGCCGCAAACCGACACAAAGTCTATCGTGATCGCGCGACGGTGACGGCGCTGGAAGACTTCATCGAACGGTCCGTTCGCGGCTAGACCGCCTTTGCCAAACCTCTTTGTCGTATTGCCACTTCCCTATATGAATGATGGTAATCGGCAGAGGAAAGGTTTTTATGCGTTTCGAAGGCACCAAGGCCTATGTGGCGACCGACGACCTCAAGATCGCGGTCAATGCTGCGATTACGCTCGAGCGGCCTCTGCTGGTCAAAGGCGAACCCGGCACGGGCAAGACCGTGTTGGCGCTCGAAGTCGCCAATGCGATTGGCGCCCCGCTGATCGAATGGCACATCAAGTCCACCACCAAGGCGCTGCAGGGCCTCTACGAATATGATGCCGTGTCGCGGTTGCGCGACAGCCAGCTCGGCGACGAGCGCGTCAAGGACATCCGCAACTACATCAGGCGCGGCAAGCTCTGGGATGCATTCGTTGCCGAAGAGCGCCCAGTCCTTCTGATTGACGAGATCGACAAGGCCGACATCGAGTTTCCGAACGACTTGCTGCAGGAGCTCGACCGCATGGAATTCTTCGTCTACGAAACCGGCGAGACCGTGAAAGCACGGCGGCGACCGATCGTGGTCATCACCTCAAACAATGAAAAAGAGCTGCCCGACGCTTTTTTGCGGCGATGCTTTTTTCACTACATCCGGTTTCCCGACGCCGAAACGATGCGCGCGATCATCGGAGTGCATTTCCCCGGCATCAAGCAGAGGCTGGTCGCGGAAGCCTTGAGGCTGTTCTACGAAATCCGCGATGTCCCCGGCATGAAGAAGAAGCCGTCGACGTCCGAGCTTCTCGACTGGCTCAAGCTGCTGATGGCCGAAGACATCGGTCCGGAAACGTTGCGCGAGCGCGACCCCAAAAAACTTATTCCACCGCTGCATGGGGCCCTGATCAAGAACGAGCAGGACGTGCACCTGTTCGAGCGGCTTGCGTTCATGGCGCGCCGGGAAAGCCGGTAGCCTTAGGTCCCCGGCCGCTCGGGTACTGGCTCCGGGGGCTCCGACGGTGGGGGCCCGGGCGGCGCCGGTTCTGCCGCCGGTGGTGTCAGCCAGCCCTGCTCTTTTGCATAAGCCAGAACCCGATCGGCAATGGCGCGGCCCAGACGCCGCGCCGGCACCTCGACATCGGGGGACAGCCGTTCGGTCGAGCCGCCCGCGGACGCTACGACTGCGGCAATTGCCGCATTGTGCGCAGCGGCGACCTTGGGTGGCACCGCGGCCTCACGCTTGGCTGGCTCGGCGTCGAAGGTCAGCACCTGGCGCTTTCCGCCGGCGGAAAATAGCGAGGCTGACATTGCAGCAACCACGTGACCCCGCCCAGAACCGAAGCCGAAGCTGTTTCTATTCTTGGCGGTGATCGGTTCGCCCGGACGCAAGCTTCCGGACACCACAAGCGCACTTTGCGCGAGCGTAAGCGAGTCTTCCGCGCCGGGCTGCGCTTCCAGGCCGGCCTCCTTCAAGCTCGCGACAATCGTGGCAACGATCTCATCGTTAACCCGCTCGTTCGTGCGCTGCCGACGCTCGTGCGTGGGAAAAGTGCCGATTTTCCGTTCGAGGCGCGCCGTATAGCCGCGATCGACCGCCACCACATCGGATGCGAACGTGAAATCGGAAATCAATATGGCTTTCGGCTTCTCCGTACCGGCGAGGCCGGGCTGCAGACCGCCCGAGATCGTGCACCCGCCCAAAAACAGGCCCGCAATCGCACCAACGCCTGTCAACGTGAGTAAACGCATCGACTCAACACCCTATGCAATCGAATTCTTGCTCGCGAGGCGCGCGTTGCGGCGCGCACGCGCGTGTGCAAGGTAGCGGGAAATTTCCTGCTCGATGCGGTCGACCGGCCTGGTTCCCCAATAAATTCCCTGGGCGACAATACGGCCGAGCAGACCACCGGCCCAGACCAATTCATAGGGTGCAAAAAGCCGCCAGGTCTGATCGCTGTCGACAATGCCGCGCGCGACGAGGTCGCCTGCCATTGCGCTGGTGTTGAGGCCGTGGCCGCCGAAACCGCTCGCCAGCCAGACGCCGCGTTCGATCTCGCCGATTTGCGGCATGCGATGAACCGTGCGCCCGAACGTGCCGTTCCATAAATGAGCAACCTCGACCGTCCCGAGATCCGGAAACGTCCGCCGGACATCATTGGCCAACGCTCTGCCAACAAAGCGCGGATTGGCTTCCCAGGCACGCATGCGGCCCGACCATTGCAGGCGGTCGCCTCCGACGATGCGATAATGATTGTCGGCACGATCGGAATCGCTGACTGCGCCGCGATAGCGGACGATGTCGTGCAGGATTTCGCCGATCGGCTCTGTGACCATGACGAAGGTGGTGACCGGCAATAATGTTGCCGCCAGTTGCGGCATCAACGCGCCGAGGTGAACACTGCCGGCGAGCACGACGTGCGCGGCGCGCACGCGGCCATCGGGCGTGACGATACGCTTGCGCACGCCGGCCGGATCAAGTGACACCGCCGGCGTCGCCTCGAAAATGCGTGCGCCGGCTTTTTCGGCGAGTGCCGCGAGTCCGAGTGCATAGTTGTGAGGATCGATGTGAAACGCCTGCCGGTAATGGACCGCGCCGAAATATCGCGGGCTGCGCAGTTGCTCCCGGACTCTTTCCGCCGGCCAGAATTCGACGTCGGCGCCGATCCAGCGCATGCGTTCGGCTTCGGCGCGTAGTGCTACCGTATTGTCCGTCTTCGATACGTGGAGCCAACCGTTGATGAGGTCGACGCCGGGCATGCTAGTGTTGAGAATTGTGCTCCGGACATAGTCGAGACCCTGCTCGGAGAGGGCCCAGAGCTGCTTTGCATGATCGAGGCCGGTGCGCCCGACGATGCCGTCGATGTCCTCAAAATAGCCGGGCAGCACAAATCCCAGGTTACGGCCCGAAGCCGCCCAGGCCACGTGCGCCGCTTCCAGTACCGCAACCGACCAGCCCCGCTGGGCGATCTCGCGTGCCACTGTAAGGCCCGCAAGCCCGGCCCCGATCACGCAAACGTCGACGTCGAGATCGAGATTGAGCCGCGGACGGTCCGGCCGTGCAACGCTCGTCGCCTCATACCAGCCGGCTTCCATGACTACATTTCTTCCATTGGCTCAGCGATGCGAATTTGCCGCAGCACGCAGCACGGCGGCGGACACATGCTAGACTGGGCTCTGCCGCTGTCGACCTCCATAGCATGACCATGCGACGTCTCCTGCTATTTCGTCACGCCAAGGCCGAACGTTCCGAACCAGGCATGGAAGACCGTGCACGCCGGCTGGCGGAGCGCGGACAAAAGGATGCCGCGTCGGTCGGCGCCTATATGGCGTCCCACGCCCTGGTACCGGACCGCGTGATGACCTCCCCTTCCGCGCGCACGCAGGAAACCTGGAAATTCGCAGCTCGCGCCTTCAAGCGGGCTCCGGGGGCTACTCCGGTCGAACGGCTCTACGACGCAACACCCCATGACATCCTTGCTGTCATCAAGGGAGCCCCGCCCGCCACCCAAAGCCTCCTCATCTTGGGTCACAATCCCGGCCTGCACGCAGTCGCATTGATGCTGGTCGCCTCGGGCGATATCGAAACCCGCGAACGCCTGCGGGAAAAATTGCCGACTTGCGGTTTGGTGATCATCGATTTCGCATTCGACGACTGGGGAAAACTGCATCCTCAATCCGGGCGGTTGGAGCGTTTCGTCACCCCCAGGTCACTGTCTGCACCCGCTAATTGAGGCCACTCAACGCGCGCACGAAAACATGTCATGATTGCAGCCTTGCAGCGAAACGAGGGGCGCTGTCATGTACAACAAGATTTTGGTGCCGGTCGATCTTGCTGACACCGACCTGGCGAAGCCCGCCATCAGCACGGCAGTGGAGATGGCACGGAGCTCTAACGGATCGGTGCGCCTGGTGAACGTCCTGGCAATGACGCCGGTCATGCTGGCGGAATACGTGCCACCTGATTTTGATGTCCAGCAACGCAAATCGGCCGAAGAGGCATTGAGCATTATTGCGCAGGAATGCGGTCTTGATGCAGCACACGCCTCGGCGACGGTGCGTCAGGGCGGCATCTATCACGAGGTGCTTGAGGAAGCGAAAAACTTCAACGCCGATCTGATCGTGATGAGCTCGCACCGTCCGGCCATGCGCACGTATTTTCTGGGGTCGAACGCCGGCCACGTTGTGCGCTACGCAAAATGCTCCGTGCTGGTGGTGCGCAACTAAAAGAAC
>DASSSM010000523.1:0-4159 GCA_035708425.1 Pseudolabrys sp. | reverse complement strand
CGAGACCCGTCGCATATAGCAACGCAGAAACGATCGCGAGTGCGGCAAGAGCTGCGTGCATATCCACGCTGTTCGGCCGGATAACTCCGGCCATGCCAAGCATCAGCAGCATTAGGCCCGCGGCCATCGAAAACGCGGCCGAAATCAACACGACTCGGCGCGATCCGGAAAGTGCCGCCTCGAGGGGCACCACGATGAGCCAGATCGCTGCAAATGACCCAATGCCGCCCGCGAAAAACGCGACAAGTGCAACAAGCGCGCTAAGCGACAGCGAAGATAGAATGTGCGCTATCTCGTAACGCCCGGTGCGAACCAGGAAGTAGACGATGAGAATCGGAGTGATGAGCCAGGAGAAGACGACGATTTCAATTTCGTTCGGTATGCCGCGCAAAACCAGATAGACTGGAAGGCTTGCGAGCGCAGCGAGACTTCCCATCAAGCGCGGCGAAATGAAAGCACGATAACGCGCGGCCGTAAGGGCATCCTGTTGCGCGGTGACAGGCACCAAAGCGGCGACGTAGTTTCGTATTGGCGAGAGAAAACTCACCGTCCCTGTCACGTCTCGGCAAGCGGACGCGCCCCTATCTCGCGCGGACCTTAGGACAAAGGCGATTAAGCGAAGGCTAAGGGCCGGGCGTGGCAATGCCTTATCAACACCGCCCCGCGCGGCCTTGAGGACGATTGGTCGGCTATTTGCCGGTCATGGTGAAATTTCGGTTGCCATCTTGTGATGCACGGGCCGGCTGCAGCCAATTTCTTACCGGTCCGGTAACCATGCCGGTAGTCCGCTGAAGCCGCTAAACGGGGCCGGAACATGCGTGTGCGAAATTTGTTGCAGTCGCGGTACTTCAAATTTGATGAAATTTTGCTTCGAGTTTGTCCAAAAAGCTCGTTGCAATTCGAACAACAGTTTCAGTGCTGTCTGCTACGGTTTATCTCAAAGGCAGCGTAACGGCTGCCGGGGATCGTTACGGGTAGGGTCATGTTCTTTCTTCTGCGAATGGCATTTTGGCTGTGCGTTGTTTGTGTGCTGCTGCCAAGCGGCACCAAATCGACGTCACCGGATGCACAGATTGACGCCTCGGAAGCCGTGACATTCGCAAGCGCGGCCGTTTCCGACGTTCGGGGTTTCTGCGAACGCCAACCCGATGCTTGCGTTACAGGCGGCAAGGTCGCCGTCGCCATTGGTCACAAGGCCGAGGCGGGCGCACGGACGCTCTATGAGTTCGTCACGAAGCTCCGCGAAAAATACGCAGCGCCGGAAAAGGCCGACAACAAGGCGGCCGCCGGTCAGGGCACATTGACCCCGAGCGATATGGCGCCAGCCTGGCGTGCTCCAGTCCCGTTGCCGCCCCGGCGTGAAGCACGCGCCAACGGCCCAGCGGCATAAATACCCAAATTCAGGCTGATTTCATCGCATTCGGCACCTGCCAATCTATTGGCGGCGCCGTGCGCGAGCGTATATATGTGCGTCATGACTACTATTGATGAGATCGTCGAGAATTTCGCGCTACTCGAGGAGTGGGACGACCGCTACCGCTACGTCATCGAGCTTGGGCGCACGCTGCCACCTTTGCCCGAGAGTGCTCACTCCGAAGCCAACAAGGTCCGAGGCTGTGCCAGTCAGGTCTGGCTACTGACACATGTAAAACCCAACGGATCTTCGGGACCGGTGCTCTCGTTCGAAGGCGATAGCGATGCTCACATCGTGCGCGGCCTGATCGCGATATTGTTCGCGCTGTACTCCGGCAAGAGCGCACGGGAAATTCTGGACATCGACGCACTGGCGCTGTTCGACCGGATTGGTCTCCGGGAGAATCTTACGCCTCAACGCTCAAACGGCTTGCGTTCGATGGTGCAGCGGATCCGCATCGAAGCCGGCGCGGCGTTGGCGGCCGTAGCATAGCCGCAGTCAGTCAACGCCGAACGCCACGTCATTAGCAAACCAGGTGCGCACCCTCGAGCGAGCGCGGCCGCTTGTGCCTGGGGCATAGCCGTAATGTCGGGCGAGGCGCTCGAGCGCTAGCTGCAGCACGATCTTCGCCGAACGCGCGGGCCAGCCGCGCTCACGTTCGGCTACTTCGAGCCTTTTCAAAAAACAGCATACGTCGACAAGCAGACCGGAAAATTCCGGACCGACCGCATCAAGCGCACGATGCACGCCTTGCCGGGCTGCAATGACGCTATCCGGCAAAAAACTCGCGTGATGACCGCCTGATCGGCGGTTGGACGGAACCGGATTCGACCAATTCGAAGTTGTCCGCGGCATGAGATGAGCACGCGTGAATTCGGCGCGCAGCCGCTCACCGGCCTGCAGCTGGTGCGGCTCAATCATGACCCGGCCGTCGCGCCCGCGTCGCCGGGCAAGCCAGGCCAGTGGACTTTCATTCTCGTTGACGACGACTGTCGTACGGCCAGCCTCCGTTACGACCTCCCGCTCACCTAGAACGAGATGTTGTGCGCGAAACCCGTCGATCTCAGGTTGCTGCCGTTCCGGCGTAGACTGTTCGATTTGATGTTTCACGCCCACATGCGCACCTCGAATTCCGAACCCATCTTAGGATTATATACCTATATGCGTCGGAATGAAAGGGCTACGAAGTAACTTACCCACAGTTTTAGGAATTTATCCTTGTACGCGTGGAAGCCAACCAGGCGTCACTTTGCACGCCGGCGCCGCTGTTGCCCAAGCCCCATTTGTTTCGCGAGCTGCGAGCGTGCCGCGGCATAATTTGGCGCGACCATCGGGTAGTCGGCATTCAGACCCCATTTCTCGCGGTACTGCTCGGGCGTCATGTTGTATTGGGTACGCAGGTGCCGCTTCAGCGATTTGAATTTCTTGCCATCTTCGAGACAGACGATGTACTCGGGGGTGATTGATTTCTTGACCGAAACAGCGGGCTTAAGCGGCTCCGAGGAGCCCTCCGCAGGCTTTCCGGACACTCTTGCGAGCGCCGCGTGAACCTGATTGATCAGCCCAGGAATCTCCCCTGCAGGAACCGTATTGTTGCTGACATAAGCGGACACGATTTCTGCGGTCAGCTCGATGAAGTTTCCACTGGCTGTGCTGTCTGTCATTGCAACTGCCCCGTTTGACGAGGCTGCCATTGTCGGCAACCCTTTCCCCTTCAAACAGGCCCCCTCAACCAACAGCTGCACGCCGACGAATGGAGGACCTATATTTAAAAACTACTATCCCACTTCTGTAGTTGCAAGAAAAAGCTCATTGTCTGACACGACAATATTGGGTCGTATGCGACGAAAGCGGAATCCGGGGAAAGAAAAGCCAAGAAAAGAAGCAGGCCCAGTCCGACTCTTGCTATGAATTCTTTTCGAGGTGACTTCGGAGTTCGTTGATCGAGGCGAACCGCAATGTGCCTTGTGGCAATTCCGCCTCGATCGAGCCATCGACATAGAGCGTGTAGCCCATCCCGTCGACAACGCCTGACTTCAGAATGGCGACGGCACGCGGCTTTTGCGTTTCGGGCTCCGGACGTTTAGATACGGGAGGAAACGTTTCGCGTGCCGGCGCAGACGATGGCTTGGCGTCATCCGAGACGTTCGGCTTTGGTGGCTTCGCCTCGGCTGGCCACATCGCATCGAATCTCGCTGGCTGAAGCGGCCGCGGGGGCGATCCAACGGGCGGAGTTGATGCAGGGGATGGTTTCCAGCTTGTGGCCGGTTCTTGACCCCGGCCAGCAGGGCCCCTCACATCGCTCGTCGGTGCCGAACTGCCAGATGGCTGAGGTGGCGACAGGGAAATTTCATCCTCCACCGCCATCGGCGCTTCTTCCGGATTGGGCAAAGTTGGCGCCGCGAACTGGTCGTAACTGTCATCGCTCGCGGCATTCGTCGGTACACCCCGCAACGATCCCATTTTCGGGAGCGATGTCTCCGATCTAGGGCGCGGCGGGAAAGGGAAACGATCGGGTATGCCGGCCGCAGGTGAGGAAGCACCCGTGGCTTCTACGAGGTCCATCGGTTGCGTGTACCTCGCCGGCAATTCGCCTGCCAGCGACTCGGCAATCCGCCGCAACTGGCCGACCGCTACGCCGAGCGCAATTATGATGAGGCCGCCGACGGCCGCCGTGGTGCCGGCGCTGATAAGTGTATTTCCGAAGCTAAATTCGTTGATCGGAATGCCAAATCCGACCATCAC
>DASSSM010000522.1:0-6847 GCA_035708425.1 Pseudolabrys sp. | reverse complement strand
GCGAAGGCGCTGCTCGACATCTGCTCACGGAAGAAATTGACGCTCGCAACAGCGGAATCCTGCACCGGCGGCTTGGTCGCGGCAACGATCAGTGAAATTCCGGGCTCGTCGGCGGTGCTCGATCGCGGCTTTGTCACCTATTCGAACGAGGCCAAGCTGCAGATGCTCGGTGTCACGCCGGCCACCATCGACGTCTATGGCGCGGTCAGCACCGAATGCGCTGAGGAAATGGCCAAAGGCGCCCTCGCCCATGCATCGGTTGACCTCGCCGTTTCGATTACAGGCATTGCGGGGCCAACCGGCGCCGTGCCCGGCAAGCCAATTGGGCTCGTCTATTTCT
This sequence comes from Pseudolabrys sp., assembly GCA_035708425.1. Classification (GTDB taxonomy): domain Bacteria; phylum Pseudomonadota; class Alphaproteobacteria; order Rhizobiales; family Xanthobacteraceae; genus Pseudolabrys. The sequence continues at coordinate 6,507 of DASSSM010000522.1, read as the reverse complement.
GCGCGGCGTCACGCAGCGGTCGGGTCATTGCGCACGATCGCAAATACGGTGACATTGGCCGTACCAAGGTTCGCGATCAATCCGTGCTGCAGGCGCTGAATATGCTGCGCGAATTGGCGGAAAAGGAAGAGCCGCGGCCTCCCGCCGGTAAGAGCTAGACCACAATCGGCCTTTTTCTTTGCGCGGATTGGCGTAAGATTGCCCTATCGGCCGCTGGTAAGGGGCGAGTTTTAGACACTCATACGAAATTTCCTCCGGTCGGCGGACCGAAATAAAACGAGGGGAAACGTCATGAAACGTCGTCAATTCCTGCAAGCCGCTGGCGTGGGGCTTGCGGCATCAGCCGTTGCTGCACCTGCAATCGCTCAATCATCTCCGAAGTGAAATGGCGCCTCACGGCAAGCTGGCCGAAGTCGCTCGATACGCTTTACGGCGGATGCGAATATTTCTCCAAGCGCATCGCCGAAATCACCGACAACAAATTCCAGATCCAAGTGTTTGCCGCCGGCGAAATCGTTCCCGGCCTGCAAGTCCTCGATGCGGTCGGCAATGGCACCGTCGAGATGGGCAATACCGCATTGTACTACTACTTTGGCAAGAACCCGGCTTTCACATTCGGAACAGCGCTGCCGTTCGGGTTGAATGCCCGTCAAATGATTTCCTGGCTGCGGCACGCCGGCGGCGAGGAGCTGCTCAATGGTCTGCTCAAGGAATACAACTGCATCGGTTTTGCCGCGGCCAATACCGGCGCGCAAATGGGTGGCTGGTTCCGCAAGGAGATCAATTCGACCGACGACCTCAAGGGCTTGAAGATGCGCATCGGCGGTTTCGCCGGCACTATTGTGGCGAAACTCGGATTAGTGCCGCAACAGCTCGCGGCCGGCGATATCTATCCCGCGCTTGAGAAGGGAACGCTCGACGCCTGCGAATGGGTAGGCCCGCATGACGATGAAAAGCTCGGCTTCGTCAAGGTCGCCAAGTACTACTATTATCCCGGCTGGTGGGAAGGCTGCGGCCAGGCGCACAATATCATGAATATGGCCAAATGGAACGAACTGCCCAAGGCCTATCAGGCGGCGATTGTCACGGCATCCAACGACGCATGGGTCTGGACGCTGTCTAAATACGATGCCCTAAATCCTGTTGCGCTAAGGCGACTGATCGCGGCTGGCGCGCAGTTGCGCCCGTTCCCTCAACCAGTTCTGGAAGCCTGCTACAAGGCAGCAAACGAGATCTACGACGGTCTCTCAAAGAGCAATCCGCATTTCAAGAAACTCTATGACAGCCTCGTACCCTTCCGCGCCGATTCCTTCGCATGGTTGCAAGTTGCCGAACTCGGATTCGACAACTTCATGATGAGAATGCGCACGCGCACCTGATCGACGACAACTTTGGTGGCCCGGCGGATGTCAGCCGCCGGGCCGTTCCATTCATGCTGTGTTGCGTCCATAGACGACGTCTGCACGCCGCTCGAAGGCCGCGGCGAAACGACGGAACGCAGCATCGAACATCGCCCCCATCAGCATTGCGAGCGCACGACTCTTGAATTCATAGGTGATGAAAAACTCAACGTCGCAGGCGCTGTCGCCCGCTGGATGAAAGGTCCAGCGGTTGTGCATGCGCTTGAACGGCCCGCTGAGGTATTCGACGAAAATCCTGCGATTGGGCCGGTCAAGGGTGACACGGCTGGTGAATGTCTCGCGAATGATCTTGTAGGCAACCGTCATATCGGCGACCAATACAAGGGTGTCATCGTCCTTCTCGCTACGACTCTTCACCACCAAGGCGCTGCACAGGGGCACAAATTCGGGATACTTTTTGATATCCGCGACCAGGTCGAACATATCCGCTGCGGCGTGGCGGACACGGCGCTTCGTGGAAAACTCAGGCATCGGCCATCAGAGTGCAGCAGCCCGCGCGGCCTTCAGGCGCGCGAAATCGTCGCCGGCATGATGCGACGAGCGCGTCAGCGGCGAAGAGGCCACCATCAGGAAGCCTTTCGTATAGGCGATCGATTCAAGTGACTTGAACTCATCCGGCGGCACAAAGCGCTTGACCTCGTGATGCTTGCGGGTCGGCTGCAGGTACTGCCCGATAGTCAGAAAATCCACCTGCGCCGACCGCATATCGTCCATCACCTGCAGCACTTCGTTCCGGTCTTCGCCGAGGCCGACCATGATCCCCGACTTCGTAAACATGGCCGGATCAATCTCCTTCACCCGCTGCAGCAGCCGCAGCGAATGAAAGTAGCGCGCGCCGGGACGCACGGTGAGATAGAGCGAGGGCACCGTCTCGAGATTGTGGTTGAAGACGTCCGGCCTTGCCTCGACGACAATCTCCAGTGCGCCGTCCTTGCGCAAAAAATCCGGTGTCAGCACTTCGATGGTGGTTTGCGGGCAGCGTTCCCGAATGGCCCGGATCGTCTCGGCAAAATGCCGAGCGCCGCCATCGGGCAGGTCGTCGCGATCGACGGAGGTCACCACGAGGTGGGCAAGACCAAGTTTCGCGGTCGCGTCGGCGACATGGCTCGGTTCGCTTGCGTCGAGGACGCCCGGCAGGCCGGTCTTCACATTGCAGAAAGCGCAGGCACGGGTGCAGGTGTCACCCATGATCATGAAGGTTGCGTGTTTCTTCTCCCAGCATTCGCCGATATTCGGGCAACCGGCCTCCTCGCACACCGTGTGCAGGCCGTTGTCACGCATGATTTTCTGGGTGGCGAAATAACCCGCCGAGACCGGGGCCTTCACGCGAATCCAGTCGGGCTTCTTGTGGACCGGCGAATCCGGCCTATGCGCCTTCTCCGGGTGACGCGGGCGCGGATTGTTCACCAGGTCGAGAACGACTGCCATGGCTCCTACTTACGGCTGTGCCGTGACCGCCGCAAGGCCGCTTTGGTTGCCGAAATTCGTCTGTTTCCCGGATTTTGGATGCGGCACGGTGGCTGGTACAACTATTCGCATTCTACGAGCTCGTCTCCGCCCCGCCTTCAGGATCGCAATGGCCAGACGATCAACGCAACGCGCGAAGACACGGACGCACGCTCTCACACTCGCCACCTACACCGCCGCGGTTTTCCTGAGCGCGCTGCTGCTCTTCGGTGTGCAGCCGATGTTCACGCGCATGGTGCTGCCGCGCCTGGGCGGCTCGCCATCGGTGTGGTCGGTGGCGATGGTCTTTTTCCAGTCGATGCTGCTCGCCGGCTATGCCTACGCCCACGTGCTGACAACCTTGCGGCAGCGCTATGCGCCGGTCGCAATTCATATTGCGCTTCTGCTCGCGGCCGCGCTGACGCTCCCGCTCGGGATCGCTCAAAGCTGGGGTGCGCCGCCAGTAACCGACATTGCCGCACTCTGGCTTCTTGGCCTCTTCGCTGTCTCGATCGGCCTTCCGTTCTTCGTCCTTTCGGCCAACAATCCATTGTTGCAGGCCTGGTTCGTGCGTACCGGCCACCACGATGCGCATGACCCGTATTTTCTTTACGCAGCATCGAACGTCGGGAGCTTCCTTGCGCTGCTTGCGTATCCCGCGCTATTCGAGCCGGTTTTCACGCTGCAGATGCAAAATCGGATGTGGAGCCTCGGCTTTGTGCTGCTCATCCTGCTGGTCGCCGGCTGTGTAGTTTTAATGTTGAAGGCCCCGCGACCCCGCATCGCCGAGCCAAGGCGAAGCAAGTCCGCCCCCAAACCGACGTGGCCGGTGATCGGGCGCTGGATATTCGTTTCGGCCGTTCCATCCGGCTTGCTTGTCGCGGTGACCGCATATGTCTCGACCGACGTCGCCGCCGCGCCGCTGCTATGGGTTATTCCTCTTTCGCTCTATCTGCTGACCTGGGTTCTGGTATTTCAGCGCCGGCCTCTGATCCCCCATCGGATTGTGCTGTTACTGCAACCTTTCGCGGTCGCCACGATCGTGGTGCTGCTTTTCTATACGACGTGGATCCCAATATTTTTCAACCTCGGCGGCCATCTGCTGGCGTTCTTTATCATCGCTCTTGCATGTCATGGTGAGCTCGCCCGGACCCGGCCGCCTCCACGCGATCTGACGACGTTTTATGTTTCATTGTCCTTCGGCGGCATGGTCGGCGGTTTGTTCGCCGGATTGATCGCTCCTTACGCGTTCTCATGGGTGGCCGAATACCCGATCCTTGCCGTGCTGGCAGTGCTCTGCCGCCCCCTCTCTCAGGACATATGGAAGCCGTTCAATCGCTGGCTCTGGCCGCTGTCGCCGTCGCAATGGCCGCAGTTCGACAGCTGGTTCTGGCCCGCGGCCGCCGTAGTAGCCATCTTTCTGCTGGCCCCTGGCTTTGCCGGCGCGGCCCTCGACGATGACGATACTCTCCTCACAGCAGCCGTGCTTGCGCTCGCGGGAGTTTCGATTGTTCTTTTCCGCGATCCGCCCAAATCCGCTCTTGTTGTCGCAATCGCGCTGATCGCGATCCGGATTTATCCAACCGGCGAATATCACATCGTGACCCTGCGCAGCTTTTTCGGAGTGCACAAGATCTACGATACCGATGACGGGCGCTTTCGCATACTTAAGCACGGCTCCACGATTCATGGCGCGCAGATAATCGCCGACGAAGACGGCAAGCCGGTCAGCGGCCGCCCGAAGCCGATTACCTACTATCACGATAGATCGGCGATGAACCAGGTGATCTGGTCTGTTCGTGCGCGGAAAGAAGGGCCTCTGCGCGTCGCCGTGATTGGCCTTGGCTCCGGCACGCTGGCCTGCCGCATGCAAGCTGGCGAGACATGGCGGTTTTTTGAAATCGACCCGACGGTGGTCGAGATCGCTCGCAACCCCGCGCACTTTACTTTCTTGTCGTCCTGCGCGCCGAATCTCCCGATTGTGCTTGGCGACGCGCGCCTCACATTTGCGCACGAGCCTGACCGCGTTTACGACCTCGTCATTGTCGATGCCTATTCGTCTGACGCCGTTCCGGTGCATCTTGCGACCGCCGAGGCAATGGCTCTCTATAAATCAAAGCTCGCCCCGCACGGCGTCGTGCTGATGCACATCTCGAACAGGCACCTTGAGCTTAAAAGCGTTGTCGAAGGCATTGCCGATGCCAACGGGCTCAAGACCTGGATCTGGAGCAGCGACACGGAAGAAACCGACGACGGCAATTATATTTTTGCATCGGATGTTGCGATCGTGGCCGAGGACACCGACGACATCGGCGAACTGAAATGGAGCAAGATGTGGGTGCTCACCCCTCGCGATCCGGCCGTACGAACCTGGACCGACGATTATTCCAACATCGCTGGCGCCTTGTGGCGCCGATACGCCAAATAAGGTCGCATCAGACGTTGAGCACGCGCCCGTAGGCGTCGAGCACCGCTTCCTTCATCATTTCCGACAAGGTCGGATGCGGGAAGACCGTGTGCATCAACTCTTCTTCGGTGGTCTCAAGGTTCATCGCAACGACGTAACCCTGGATGAGCTCGGTCACCTCGGCGCCGACCATATGAGCGCCGAGCAGCTGGCCGGTTCTCTTGTCGAAGATCACCTTCACCAGACCCTGATCCTCGCCGAGCGCGATGGCCTTGCCGTTGCCGATGAACGGAAAGCGGCCGACCCGGATGTCGAGTTTTTTCTCTTTCGCTGCCTGTTCGGTCAGCCCCACTGACGCGATTTGCGGCGAGCAATAAGTGCAGCCGGGGATCATCAACTTGTTCATCGGGTGCGGGTTAAGACCCTTGATCGCCTCAATGCAGATGACCCCTTCATGCTCGGCCTTGTGTGCGAGCATCGGCGGGCCCGCGACATCGCCAATCGCGTAAATGCCCGGAACGTTCGTTTTGTTGAGCTTGTCGACGACAATGATGCCGCGATCGGTCTTCACGCCGACTTTCTCAAGGCCAAGATTTTCGATATTGCCGACAACGCCGACGGCGGAGATGACGCGCTCGACGGTCAACGTCTGTAATTTACCGCCCTCTTCAATTGTCGCGGTGACGCTGTCGCCTTTCTTATCGAGCCTGGTGACTTTTGCGTTGGTATGAATCTTTATACCCTGCTTTTCAAAGCTCTTGCGGGCGAACGTCTGAATCTCCTGATCCTCTACCGGAAGAATCTGCGGCAATACTTCCACGACGGTCACATCGGATCCAAGCGTTCTGAAAAAAGAGGCAAACTCGATCCCGATGGCGCCCGAGCCGATGACCAGCAAAGATTTCGGAACACGATCCGGAGCCATCGCCTCGAAATAGGTCCAGACAAGTTTCTTGTCCGGCTCGATGCCCGGCAGCACGCGCGGGCGAGCGCCGGTCGCAATGATGATGTGCTTGGCCTGGTAGCTGCCCGCGCCAAGCGCGCCCTTCGGAGCCTCACTCTTCGAGGCCTTCACAGTGACCTTGCCCGGCGCGTCGATCGTGGCCTCGCCCCAAATGACCGTGATCTTGTTCTTCTTCATCAGGAAGCCGACGCCATCGCCAAGACGCTTCGCGACAGCGCGCGAGCGCGCCACCACGGCTTTCGGGTCGTAACCGACATTGTCGGCTTTCA
>DASSSM010000521.1:0-10218 GCA_035708425.1 Pseudolabrys sp. | reverse complement strand
ATATTATTGCAGCCGTCCGTCACCACAATGCAATCCTGTTCAACTGTCCGCGAGATCGGTCACGCGGTTTCCGTATCCGCTTTGCATGAAAGAGATTTTGGTCGTGGGACCTGCGCGCGATGCGTCACAATGCCACGCGATTTTCTCGACGATGCGTGACGGTAAATTTTACCCGTCAGTTCGTCTTCTCCGCCTGTGACACCAGCACCGGCTGGTCGCGCCACACGTCCGGGAACGTCTTCTTCAAATTCTCGACCTTCGGCGCGTCGTTGAAGGCGATGTAGGGCTGGTAGGGGTGCTTGATCGCGTAGTCCTGGTGATAGGCCTCGGCCGGGAAGAACGTCGCCTTCATCGTGCCGGTCTTGGTCACGATCGGGCGCTTCCAGGCTTTCGCCGCATCGAGCTGCGCGATGTAGGCCTTCGCGATCTGCGCCTGCGCCTCGCTCTGCGGGAAAATCTCCGAGCGATATTGCGGGCCGGTGTCTGGGCCCTGGCGGTTGAGCTGCGTCGGGTCGTGCGCGACCGAGAAGAAAATCTGCAAAATCTTGCCGTAGGAAATCTGCTTCGGGTCGAAGGTCACCTGCACGGCTTCGGCGTGGCCGGTGCGGCCCGAGCTGACGGTCTGGTAATAGGCATCCTTCTGCGCGCCGCCGGCATAGCCCGACAGCGCGTTCGTCACGCCCTTCGTGTGCTGGTAGACCGCCTGGATTCCCCAGAAGCATCCGCCCGCGAGCACCGCGGTCTCGAGTCCGGAACCTTGCGCGGGCGCTTCCGCCGCGGGCGGCGGAATGGTCACGGCGGGCTCGGCCTGCGCCGCGAACGGCGCGCCGGCGAGCGCAAGTGAAAGGAGGAGGGCTGGGCGTTTCATCATGGGAGACATCCCGGTGAATGCGTTTGCTCTCATATACGGTCGAAGCCGGCCGGTAGCATCACACAATGTTACACGTTGGCGTGAGAGGGACGTGTTTGCGTTTATCGTCATGGCCGGGCATAGCCGTTCGAAGAACGGCGTGCTTTCGCACGCCTATGTCCCGGCCATCCACGTCTCCCTTGTGGCAGGTCCAAAGACGTGGATGCCCGCGACAAGCGCGGGCATGACGAGGTGACCCGCGTTGCCCCTTCCGCAAGCTGGTTGCCGATTGCTACGATGCCTGGCTCGGGGGGCGCGATGAGACGGCGCGAATTCTTTACGCTGGTCGGCGGCGTTGCGGCGGCCGGCGCATGGCCGTTTCCGTTGCGTGCGCAACAATCTGCATTGCCGATCGTCGGCTTCGTCAACACCGGTTCGGCAGAGGGCCTCAAGAGCCGCGCGGTCGCATTCCGCAAGGGTCTTAGCGAAGCCGGCCTCGTCGAAGGCAAGGACCTTACGATCGAGTATCACTGGCTCGAGGGCCGCACCGATCAACTGGCGGCGGTGATGGCTGACCTGGTCAGGCGGAAGGTTTCGGTCATCGCGACGCCAGGCAGCGTCGTCGCAGCGCTGGCCGCGAAGGCGGCGACAACGACCATCCCGATCGCGTTCGCTGTGCCCGAGGATCCGGTCCGGCTTGGCCTGGTGGCAAATCTCGGCCGGCCCGGCGGCAATGCGACCGGCATCAACACCTTCTCGCAGGAAGTGACCGGCAAGCGCTTGCGGTTGCTGCGCGATCTTGTGCCCAAGGCGACCCGTTTCGCGGTGCTTGTCAATCCGGGCAACGCATCGAGCACCCAGACCACCCTGCGCGAGCTGCGCAAGGACGCCGGCGCCATGGGCGTGCAAATCCAGAAGATCCTCAACGCCAGCACGGCCGCCGAGATCGATGCAGCCTTCGAGGTGCTCGCGCGCGAGCGCATGGATGCGCTTTTTGTCGCCTCCGACGCGTTCTTCAACAGCCGTGGCGTGCAATTCGCAACTTTGACGGCGCGCGAACGGATTCCGGCAGCGTACTCGGACAGCGAAGTTGTGGCTGCCGGCGGTCTCATGAGTTACGGGGCCGATCTCGCGGACATGTCTCGCCAGGTCGGCATCTACACCGGCAGCATCCTCAAGGGCGCGAAGCCCGCCGAGCTCCCCGTGTTGCAGTCGGCCAAGTTCAGGTTCGCAATCAATCTTCAGGCTGCGCGAACGCTTGGGATCGACGTGCCTCCCCGCGTGCTCACGATTGCGGACGAGGTGATCGAGTAGGGTGCGTCGCCCTCTGCGCCCGCTCATTCCCGCGCACCAACATCGGGTATACCCGATGTTGGCGTATTCGCGCGCAAGTCGGCTAAAGCCGACTTGCGATGGGAATCCAGCGCTGGGTCCCCGCTTTCCGCCTTCGCGCTCCGCGCTTCGGCGGACTCCAACCCGCCGAAGCTCGCGCAGCGAGCGTAGGCTGGGTCGCGGGGACGAGCGGAATACGTTGTGCTGGCCTATAATCCCGCCCGCCGCGTTCCTCCAGAAACCGGAGATGTGTCATGGCGATTTATCTGTTGTTCGGGAAATATTCGGCCGAGGCGTTCAAAGGCATCAGCGCCAAACGCACGGAAGAGGCGAAGGCGCTGATCAAGAAGCACGGCGGCGAACTCAAGGCCGCCTATGCGACGCTCGGCGGCGTCGATCTCATGATGGCCGTCGACCTGCCGGACAATAAGCAAGCGATGGCGGTATCCATGGCGCTGGCGAAAGCGACCGGCATCGGCTTCACCACCTCGCCGGCGGTGCCGATCGACGAGTTCGACAAGCTCGCGGGGTAGACTGCCAGGGTCATCGCCAGGCCGCGCCTGTCCGCCCGCTGTCATGGCCGGGCTTGTCCCGGCCATCCACGTCTTCGTGCAGTGCAACTCGGTAAGACGTGGATGGCCGGCATAAAGCCGGCCATGACGGAGCTGGGACAGGCGTTCTACTTCCAGACGCGCGGAAATTCCGCTATGTCGCGGTCGTGCCTATTGGGTCTGCAAGGTCCGTCGCGTTGAGTCAGTTCATGCGTGTCGTCTTGCGCGCGGCGGCTATTGCCGGCTTGGCGCTGGCGCTCGCAGCGCCCGCGCGCGCGGCCTGCACCGGCAACTGCGAGCCGAGCGTCGAGGTGGCCCAGGCGGCCATGCAGCAGATTTTCAGGCAAACCTTCCTCTCGCCGTACACGCTCGTCTCGTTCGAGAGGCTCGACGGCCGCAGCGGCGAGCGGCATGGGGGCGTGTTCTACGAAATGCGCATCCGCGCCGTACTGCATTACGACGGCGTCAGGCTTCGCTGCCGGCGTCCGTCATGCCCGGAGTTGCACCACTATCTGCTTGAGAATGATGCGGCGTCGAAAAAGGCGACGGTCTCGGGCTGGCTCTTTCTCGAGCAGGAGGGCGACGGCTGGCGGACCGTGCCGCTTACTCCAGGCCCTCAATGATGCGGATGTCGCGCACGGCGCCGTCGCCGAGCGCGCGCAACGCTTCCTGGTAGCCGGGGCTGTCGTGGCCGGCGATCGCCTTGTCGAGGCTGGGGAATTCGGAGACGACCAGGCGCTCTTTCAGCCCGGATTCATAGGCCGCGCTGGGGTTGCCACGGCAGAGATAGCGCACGCCGAACGGCGCGAGCGCCACCGGGGCGAGCTTGGCATAGGCGGCGAGCTTCGCGGGGTCCTTGATCTCGCGATAGGTCGTGACCCAGTAGGCTTTGGGCATTGGCGGTTCCTCCGTTGTGCGGCGATCCTAGCGTGCGCGACAGGTCGCGCGAAAGCTCTCACAATAAACCGCTCACCCCCGCGAAAGCGGGGGTCCAGGGCAACAACACTCTGACTCAGTCATTCGGGCCCTGGATTCCCGCTTGCGCGGGAATGAGCGGGAGAGGGAAGACGCGCCACATAGTCCGCTCACCCCCGCGGAAACGGGGGTCCAGGGCGATTAGACTCTGGCTCACTCACTGTGGCCCTGGATTCCCGCTTGCGCGGGAATGAGCGGATAACAACAACGGTCAGTGGCCGGGACAGACCCCGCCGTGACAGTGTAAGACCACGCGGGGGCAACCAAGGTTCATCCATGCTCAGACTGATTTCTGCGCTCTTTGTCGTGGTCACGTTCGCCGCGCCCGCCTCGGCCGCCAAATGCGGCGGCGATTTCAGCACGTTCATTGCCGGCATGGCGCGTGACGCGCAGGCGGCCGGTGTCTCGCGCGCCGTCATCGACCAGGCCTTCGCCGGTGTGAGCCTCGACCCGGCGGTGCTCGCCTTCGACCGGCGCCAGCGCGGCATGTTCCATTCAAAGAGCTTCGAAGAATATGCGCGCACGCGTGTCATTCCGCCGCGCATCAAACGCGCCAAGACTCTGATGGGAAAGCACGCGGCGCTGCTTGCGCGCGTCCAGCAGCAGTACGGCGTGCCGAAGGAATTGCTGATGGCGGTCTGGACGCTCGAAACCGACAACGGCACCGGCGACATGGGCAAGCTGCCCGTGGTCCGCACCATCGCGACGCTCGCGCATGACTGCCGGCGCAGCGAATTGTTTCAGAACGAGCTGATCTCGGCGCTGAAGATCCTGCAGCGCGGCGACCTGCCGCTGAGCGACCTGATCGGCGCCTATGCCGGCGAGATCGGGCAGACGCAGTTTCTGCCGTCGTCCTACATCAAGTATGGCGTCGACTATGACGGCAACGGCCACGTCGACCTGCGTCACAGCGTGCCGGATGTGCTCGCCTCCACCGCCAATCTGCTGAAGGTGAACGGCTGGAAGGCCGGCGCGCCGTTCGGCGAAGGCAGCGAGAACTTCCAGGTGATGCGCGAGTGGAACCGCTCCGAGACCTACCGCAAGACCATGGTGCTGTTCGCGGAGAAGCTGCGGGAATAGTCACTCCTATTTGGGGCCCTTACCCATCCCGCTCATTCCCGCGAAAGCGGGAATCCAGGGCCCGAATGACTGAGTCAGAGAATTATCGCCCTGGACCCCCGCTTTCGCGGGGGTGAGCGGAGTTGGTGGCATCACTCCGCCGCAGCCGCTTGCTGCGGCTCAAGCAACCCCGCGAGCACGGTCGGGTCGTCCAGCGTGCGCACGCTCATTTGCTTTTCGTGCCCGCGGATTTCGACCTCCGTGCGCGTAAGCGCATCGGCCGGGATCCCGGCGAGCTTGCAGACCTCTTCCGAAATCACCGCCCGGCAGCCAAGCCGCTTGCTCAGGTCCTGCAGTCGCGCCGCGACGTTCACCGAGTCGCCGAGCGCCGTGAAGACCGTGCGGCCACGGAAACCGATGTCGCCGACGATCACCTCGCCGGCATGGATGCCGATACCGTACTGAACGGGCTCGCTGACCTCGGTCGCGAACTGGTGGTTCAGCTGGGCGACGTTCGCCTCGATCAGGGAGGCGGCGCGCAGCGCCTGCCGGCAGGCTGTCGCCGGATCGGTGTTGAGCCCGAACAGCGCCAGCACGCCGTCGCCGACGAACTGGTTGGGCTCGCCGCCGGCATCGGTGATGGCGCGCGACACCGTTTCGACGAAGCGGTTGATCAGGAACACGATGTCGAATGGCAGCCGGCCTTCCGAGAGGCTGGTCGAGCCGCGCATGTCGACGAACATGCTAACGACGAAATGCTCCTCGCCGACATGGACGCGCTGCCGGGCGCGCACGAAATCGGCGCCGACATTCGGTGGCAGGACCGGGATCACCGCGACGTCGGTCTGCGGCCGCAGCTGGCAGGCCAGCCGGATCGAGGGATCCTTGCCGGCGCCGACGCGCGCCAGCACGAAGGCTTCCCGCCCGGATGGCTTCGGCAAGGCACTGCGGTCGCTGACCACCTTGACGCGGCAGGTCGAGCAGCGAGCGCGGCCGCCGCAGACGCTCGCGTGCGGAACGTTGTGGCGCAGGCTCGCCTCGAGCACGCTCAGTCCTTTCGGGACGCGCACCTGGCGGCCCGGATACGACACGGTGACCATGCCGCGCCGGCGTTCGTTGAGGGAACGCGCCCCGCGCGCCGCGAACACCAGCAGGATCGCCGCCGCATAGCCGATCGGGAAGTAGAACAACGTGATGGCATCGACAACCTGCCGCTTGTCGCTGGGCAACGGCCTTATGCGGTCCGCACGCCATATCGGATTCTTGGCGAGCTGGACGACCTCGCGTGCACCCTGATGGGCGCCGAGCATCGCGAGGGGCGGCAAAAGAACTGCAATCGACAGGAGGATCGGCGCCGCCCAGCGGAAAAACGGCTTCATGCGCAGCCAGAAGTAGAGACCGATGCAGGCATGCGTCCATGCGACCGTCATCAGGATCAGCTGGACCGCGATCATGTACTGTCGCGCCGACCAGTAGGCGAACAGCACGTTGGCGTAGGGCAAGGGAGGCCAGTCATAAAGCCATCCGGCGACGCGGGCGACGCCGAAATGGCTGGCGAGCCAGAGCGGGATGCTCAGGCCGAGCAGCAATTGCGTGATCTCGGCGGCGGTGTAGCGGAAATGCCGGCGCTGATAGAGCGCCCAGAGGCCGAGCGAGAAATGAATCATGGCCGCGGTGTAGAGCGTGATGTTGACGACCGGAATCCGCCACCACCAGATGTGATACCAGAGCCAATTTTGCATCAGGTCGTACGAGATGTTGCCGAGCGCATGATTGAAGAAGTGCGAGAAGATGTAGGCGAACATGATGAGGCCGCAGGCGAGCCGCACCTGCCGCACGCCGATGCCGCGCAGCCACGCCAATGCGCGCGCGCCGGCGTCAAAGCGCGCCGTCTGCACGTCACCCAAAGCGGGTGCCTGGACCGTCATGAACTGGTGGCTTGCGCCGTCCCGTCTGTTCCCCGGGGTCATGGTCCGGGAATTGCCCGGCAAATACAAGAAACATCGGCGTAAACGTGCTGTCAGGTGGGATTCTGCCACGTCGTCATGGCCGGGCTTGAGGCTTCGTCATTCCGGGGCGCGCCCATACGCGCGTCTTCGACGCGCTATGGGCGCGAACCCGGAATCCAGACATCAGCACTGTGCTCGCATCTGGATTCCGGGTTCGCTCGCCAATGCTCGCGCCCCGGAATGACCGGGGGAGAGCACGGGGGATGTGCGCGCCCCGGAATGACTTGGCGAGAAACCGCCAATTCGCCGCACTTGGCCGCACCTGGTCGCAGCGGGGCTTTGACCTACGTCATTTTAATTCCGCGCCGGTATCATAACTTGCGTCAGGATTCGCGAGAGGGCGCGAACGATGAACATGACGCATTACATGGAGCTGGTGGCGGCCGCATAGCCGTTCGAAGAACGGCGTGCTTTCGCACGCCTATGTCCCGGCCATCCACGTCTTGCTTGCCGCATCGTCTAAAGACGTGGATGCCATCGGAAGTCGAGCTTGCCCGACTTCCGCATTTAAACGAGCCGCAATTCGGGTAAACCCGACTTGCGGTGACAAGCGCGGGCATGACGGAAGAATGATGGCGCTGCGGCCAGCTTCAATTACCGTAGCAAATATTTCTGAACGGCGCGGTTCTACAGGTCGATGCGGTGCGCGGCGCGATGGCGAGGCGCTGGCCTTCGCCCGTGTGACGATCACGCTCGCTTATTTTTGCAGTATCAATTTATCTTTGGCTTCTTCCTCGGCCAACAGTTTCAGGATCTGCTGGCGCTGTGAGTCATCAGCTGTTTCTGCCAACAGCCTTCGAAGACGCTGCAAATTTTCGCGGTGGATGAACTGTTCCATGAGAACTTCCCCGCATGCGTTCAGTTCAGCTTTGGGTTGAAGCCTGCGCCTAATCGCGAGGCGTGTCGAATGATATGTTTGCTACCTGACAAAGGCATGACGGCCCCCGCCGGTCATAGGGTCCGGAATCGATGGCTTGAGCGGTATCCATGTCGGGCAAGCAGTATGAGTTCCGGACCCCCGCTTTCGCGGGGGTGAGCGGGAGATATGAGGGCGTGCCATATGCTCCGCTCATTCCCGCGCATAGCCGTCCTAAGGACGGCGTGCTTCCGCACGTCAATGTGGGAATCCAGCGGCGAAGATACTCGGCCTAGCGCGGGAGATACTTCTGAACGGCGCGGTTCTGCAGGTCGACGCGGCGCGCGGCGCCTTCGATGGCAAGGCGCTGGCCTTCGGTTGTGTCGATCGGGCCGAACTTCGGCAGGATGCCGTTCTTCAGCGCGTCGGCGTCGAAGTTGGTGACCAGCGGCGCACTGGTCCCGATCGGCAGCCCGGCATTCGATTGCGATTTGATTTGCTCCTGCAGCGACCACACGCCCACGGTCTGCAACGCGGTCATCAGCGCGATGCCGAGGGCGAGGCCGAGGATTGCCTTCATCAAAGTCATGCGCCGCTCCATCCGACTCGGCGGCATCGTAGCCGTTTCGCCTTAAATGCCCGGCAAAGTAGAACCGCGATGTTTGAGTAAAGGCCTTAACCCCGCGGAAGCCATGCGCGAAGCTTCACCCGGCTGCGCATAAAAAAACCCGCCGTTGCCGGCGGGGCGAAGGAGGGAGGTTCGGTCTTCGCGTCGGCAGACTGAAACACAAAATCGTTATCGTCTGTGAGGTGCCTCACATTCGCCCGCTTGTCGCACCGATATCTTGCGCTGCGCGAACGGCGGGGAGACGGATAAGAAAACTGGAGCAGGCCATGCTCGCCCTTGTAATCGAGTACTCGAAGCTGATGCTGCTCTTCCTGCTGATCGGCACGGTCGTGACGCTGTCGCGTTTCGAAAGCCGCAAGCAGTCACCTCTCCCGTCGGGGGACCGCTCCTCTTACTCCTTGTAAATCTGCCCGCAGTCATAATTTTCTCTCGCTCACCCCCGCGAAAGCGGGGGTCCAGGGCGACCACACTCTGACTCATTCATTTGTGACCCCGGATTCCCGCTTTCGCGGGAATGAGCGGAGTGTATGGCACGTCACTCATCCTCCTTGTAAATCTGCCCGCCGTCGTAGCTGCAGGCGATGCGGCCGAGGCGGGCACGGAAGTCCTCCGTATCGAGCGCCAGCAGGGCGGCATCGACCGCGGCCGTGTTGGCCGGCGTGCGGCCGCGTTCGAGAACGTCTGCAAGCAGCGTGCGGTCGAGATGAGGCAGCGACGCCCAGAAGCCCTTGGCAAGAATGCCGGCCAGTGCGTGCTCGGGATGGCTCGCGTTCTCCGGAGCGCGGCCGATCTCATACATGTGGCGCACTGAGTCCCACGGAGCACGCTCGCGTGGAAAGCGCGCCGCGACATCCTTTGCTTCTTCAGCGACGTAAAAGCGGTTGAGCGTGTCGAACAGCATGAAGCGGTAGCCCTGCGCGAGGAGAAACGGCTCCCAGCTCTCCCAGGACGGCTCGTTCGAGTCCGGCGCGATCGCCTCCACCACGACCGCTTTCGGCCGGAATGTCTTCCAGTCGCCGCTCTTCAGCACATCGGCCTCGGCACCCTCGACGTCGACCTTCAGGAAATCGATCTCGCGCAGCCCTTGCTTCCGGCACAGTTCGGCGAGCGTGATCATAGGCACTTTCACGGTCCGGTAGCCGGCACCGAGCGCGGTCGCCGCCTCGGCATGCTTCATGTTGGTGGTCGAGAGCCCGTGGAAAGCGTCGAACGCATGGAAGTCGGCTTCGCCGCTCTGCGTGCCGATCAGGGCCGCGACCACGGCATCACGCGGGCGCAGCCGCGCATAGAGATCGACCAGCTTCTGCTGCGGCTCGACGGCGACGCCCTGCCAGCCGCGTTCGTAGAAGAAGAACGACACGTTGTCCGCGATCGGATGGCCGGCGCCGATGTCGATGTAGGTACCAGAGTGCCTGCCGCCGAAGGCGAGCCAGAGATGCGTGTCTTCCATGTTCTGCGTGTAGGAAAGATCCATGGGCACTCCCCTGCGGTCGCTCCAGCGAAGTTATCAAAAGCTTAATCGGCTGTGTCGTGTACCAGACCAAAGCTGATCGAAGCAGCGGCGAAAACAACGTTTTTTCAGCACAAGTAATTCCCGGCCCGCTACTCAAATACAGCACGGCCCTTATCTCCAAAAATTTTGGGAACTTTAGTTCGTCTGAGTCGTTAGGGGCACAGGTCTTTTCGGGAGAGGGGCTCTCCGAGACGGTTACTTGTACTTGGAAATGACGTGACGCGGGCTTGCCTTCCGTTCGGCTGACGCCGGGAAATTGGACCCGCGATAGAGCTTTTGCAGCTTTTCTACGGGCAGGGCGCGGCCCGCTTGTTTCGTCGCAGCAATGCCGACAGGAGTCGGCGCCACCGGAATGCATCAGCAGTTCACTAGAGGACCAACCATGAATCGTCCGACTATCATGGGAGCTACCATCACTTTGCTCCTTGCGGCTTTTGTGCTCACT
>DASSSM010000520.1:0-3906 GCA_035708425.1 Pseudolabrys sp. | reverse complement strand
TCATCGCCGCGATACTGGCAACGGGTGTAGCCGTCGGCACGGCAACGGCCATTCTCGGCGCGGTGCTGATTTCCTTTGGCTTGTCGGTGAAGGCGCGCGCCGAAGAAAACTTTCTTACTTCAGAGCTCGACCCGAGCGCATACGATTCCTACCGTCGCCGGGTTCCGATGCTGATACCGTTCCTGCCTCACCGGTAGCTTCGGCCCCGGCGTCAGGCCAGCAATCTAAAGCGAGGAGAGGATCGCGCTTATGACTTTCTGCTGGATGATTTCGTTCTTGTCGATCGTCACGTGACCGACGCCGCCGGGTATATTCTCGACGTCGACATTCGACAGCTCTCCCTGCAAGTTTTTGCCCCGCGCAACGCGTGTGCCCGCGCCATTGCCGATATAGAAGTTGATATAGCGGCCAACCTTGCCCGATAGAGTCGTTTGAAACACGGAATCCAGACCGATGGCTAATTTGACCGGGGCGCCGAGCCTGGTCAGGCGATCGACCATATCCGGCAGAGCCGTCGCGCCGGAAGAGTGCCCGACCAGAATAATGGTCCGCACCTTTCCGCTCTTGTATGCGGCCGCAGCGTCGTCTGCGACTGACGACCAGAGGAGATAGTTCGTAACAGTGGTCGCAATGCCCCGCTGCTCAAGCTTGTATGCGATCTGGTCCATGCCCATTGAGAAGACGTTAAGCACGCCCCTGAGCAGATAGACGTGAGCGGTTGATTTTGAAGTGGATGGTCCCTGCGCGCGAGCGCCGCTGGGGACTACAAGCAACAGGAATACAACTGCTAACGCGGACAGCGGACGCAGCCATCGCCGATGCGCAACCGTGCCGGCAAATCGAAAGCACCCACCATTCGGCCTCATTTCATTCCCCCTCTTAAAGCGCTGTGCGCCCCAATGCGTCGCGGCGCCAATTTTAGCCGCATCAGCCTAGATTCCAAGCGTATTATGGGGGTTCTGCAGCGCGTTAAAATCTGCTTACCCAACTGACATGGATTACCCCGCCCAAAGTGCCGATCGAGCAATACCTCCTCGCCTATTGGTGTGCGTCCAACAGGCCCGGAGTGTTGCCATGAGCGATATGCAGATTTCCACCGGCACTATGATGCGGATCAGCGAAGCGGCGCGCGACAACATTGCGGCCGGTATCTGGTTCGCCGTGCTTGTTGGCGCCCTTTTTCTGACTGTCAATGGTCAGTCAATTTTTATGACGGCGGGACTCATGCTTGAGTTGACCGCGGCCTATTCGACATTCGTATTGTGCGGAAAGGCGGCTCGCAGCCCATTCGTCCACTCAGTGCCCTATGCATTCGCGCTTGCAGGCGCAGTCTTCCTTTGTCTCGCTCCCGATTTCCAGCATGCCCTCCAAGCCAGCCTGGTGTTTCTGGGGGTTACGGCATCGATGCACGGATCTGTGATTTATAGCGCGCTAAAAAACTCGCCGAAGACGGAAGGCCCAGTCTATGCCAGCGCGACCTGAGGTCGTCTCACCTTCAATCCGATGAACGGGCAGCGCAGCCGCTAATTGCGGCGCGCCGGCGGATCTCGCGTCATGTTCTTGGCAGCAAGTTCGTCCAGATAATCCTGCCAGTGCGACGCGTAATTGCGCCCAAGGTCGTGCAGGTAGTCCCAGCCGAAAATGCCCGTCGAATGCAGGTCGTCGAAGACGAGTCGCACGGCGTAATTGCCGACCGGCAAAACCTCAAGAATCTCGACATTCCGCTTGCCGGGAACGGTCTTTCGTTCTTCTTCCGAATGACCCTGCACTTCTGCACTCGGACTCTTTATCCGCAGGTACTCAGCCGGCAATTCGAATCGTTCCCCGCTGTCGAAGGTAACGGTCAGGGCCTTGCGGTCCTTGCGCAGCCGCAATTCAGTCGGCCAGACTTGCGCATCGGTCATCAGTTTACGAACCGTACAGTGCCTGCAACGCTGAGGTCGTAGCCGCCAAGTTCGCGTCCGCGCGTGGCGAAATCCAGCGAATGAAAAAACTTCAACAGCGACTGCAACGGAGGCCGAAAATAGTCACGCTGGCGCATCACCAGGTCGAAGGGCTCCCAAACAATCGGGATAAAATCGAGCCCCGCTGCGTTTGCCACACCGCGCGTCGCAATGCCGGTATCGGCGCGGCCGGCGCGAATTGCCTGCGCGATGTCTGGGCCGGTCGGACAGACCGGCGCGACGGAGCCAAGCTGGTCCAGCGCAATGTCAGAACGGTG
Organism: Pseudolabrys sp.; assembly: GCA_035708425.1. Taxonomy (GTDB): domain Bacteria; phylum Pseudomonadota; class Alphaproteobacteria; order Rhizobiales; family Xanthobacteraceae; genus Pseudolabrys. The sequence continues at coordinate 1,685 of DASSSM010000520.1, read as the reverse complement.
CAACAAGGCCAGGAGCAGCAGCTGGGCGCCGGCGCCTTTCGGCCGCATGGCGATGCGTGCGCGTTTCTTGCGGACATCCTCGATCGAGCCGAGCTTGAGTGGATTCCCCGCCGCGACCAGGAAACCCTGTTCGCGACGGCAAAACGCAACCATCACGGCGTCCTGCAGTTCGCTATGGCTTCGCAGGGCCTCCACGTTGGCGTCGGCGTCGAGATCGTCCAGCGCGTGCAAATGAATCGCGGCGGCAATCGTTTCGCCGGCGACGAAACGGGAAAAACCCGCCTCGCTCCCGAGCGCCAGCGTCGCCAGGCCCGAGCCGCTTTCGCGCAGGGTCCACTCGAAGAGCGGATCATGGCTGCCACTGACGATGGGTGCCGGATCAGGCCGCGCCGTGCCCACAGGTCGCGAGATGCTGGAGACGAGCCAGTGATCGAGTTCGGCCTTCGGAAACAACCAGCGGCCGGTAACCTTCGTGCAGGGCACCGTCCCCTCCGCCACCATTTCGTAAATCTTGCGCTCCTTGAGCCGGAGATAGGCGGCAGCCTCGGCCGTGGTGAAAAGTTGCATGACTCCAGCCTGCACCGATATGCACCCATTTTAGGATGCCCAAAAGCGCAAAAATAACAAGGGCGTGCGCAAAGAGATCGCGCCTGGAGGCCCTTAAAGGTTCTGATTAACGAAATCTTTCCCGACTGCCCGCCGACAGGGCAATCAATTTAGGGTTTAGCCAATTTTGCCGATTATTTGAGTGCAATTCACGGGAGTATGTGACTGTGGTTGAACGCCGTAAGTCTGGGCGCTCGCGCGTGCTGAAGAGCGCAAAACTTGTGTTGGGTCGATCAGCGATCATTGATTGTGTCGTGCGCAATCTGACCAACAAAGGCGCGCGTCTCCAGATCGCGAATACTGTCGACTTGCCGCGAGACTTCGAGATGACCTTCGATGGCGGCTATTCGATCAGGCCATGCCGCCTTATTTGGCGGACAGTGACTGAAACGGGCGTGGAATTCGTCTAACCGGACACAAGCCATCTTTGGCGCAATTGGCGCTCCCTAGGGGACTCGAACCCCTGTTTTCGCCGTGAGAGGGCGACGTCCTGGGCCGCTAGACGAAGGGAGCCTAGGCTCCTCGAAATAGCCTCGATCAGCATGTGGCGCAAGCGTGCTGCCCAGGTTCTTGCGGGGATCATCGCGTCATTCCACCCTGTGCCATCCGCAAGGAGCATGACGCATGATCGATAAGATCGCCGGCTTGGTGAATAGCGACGCCACGCTCGTCCATCGTGGCCGCTTCGTCGACACCACCTTCATGATTGCCATAGATGACGCCCACACATTGCTGCGTGTGCAGGAAGGCCGCGTGACTAATGTGGTGCGGGGTCCGTTCATCACGCCCAACTACAGTTTTTGCCTGCGGGCCTCGCGGAGTGTCTGGGAAAAATTCTGGCAGCCGCTGCCGCCGCTCGGCTACACTGATATTTTTGCGCTGGTGAAGCAGAAGCTCATGCAGGTCGAAGGCGACCTGCACCCATTCATGGCCAATCTGCTCTATTTCAAAGACGTCATCGCCGCCCCGCGACGGGAGGGCAAACGATGAGCCCACAATACGAGGCAATTGCCGGCCGCTATCTGCGCTGCAATCTGCTGGGAGAACCGCATCGCCTATATGTTGAGGAAGCCGGGCAG
>DASSSM010000519.1:0-3794 GCA_035708425.1 Pseudolabrys sp. | reverse complement strand
CGGCGATGAAGAACGTCGGTCCGACGCGGATCGAGCTCGGCACCCGCACCATATTCAACCTGCTCGGGCCGTTGTCGAACCCGGCAAGCGTCAAGCGGCAGATGATCGGTACGTTTTCCAGGCAATGGGTCGAGCCGATGGCGCAGGTGCTGAAGAACCTCGGCTCTGAAAGCATTTGGGTAGTGCATGGTTCGGATGGATTAGACGAAATCACCACTGCCGGTCCGACCACCGTCGCAGCGCTCGAGAATGGGACCATCCGGACTTTCGAGGTCACTCCGGAAGACGCCGGGCTTGCGCGGTCGACGCCGGAAGCGCTGCGCGGCGGCGATGCCGAGCACAACGCAAAGGCATTGTTCGACGTGCTCAAGGGCAAACCCGGCCCCTTCCGGGACATATCGATCCTCAATGCCGCCGCGGCGCTTATCGTCGCGGGCAAGGCGAAGGATCTCCGGCAAGGTGCTACACTGGCAGCGAAATCGATCGCGAGCGGCGAAGCTGAAGGTAGGCTCGACCGCCTCATTGCGGTGTCGAACGCAGCGGAGGCCTAGCGTGTCGGACATCCTCGCCAAGATCGAGGCGTATAAGCGCGAGGAAATTGCCGCTGCCAAACGCGCGCGTCCTCTCGCCACGCTTGAAAAGGATGTAAAGGCTGCGCCGCCGCCGCGCGGCTTCCTGCGCGCAATCGAAAACCGGATTTCCGGCGATCGTTACGCGTTGATTGCCGAGATCAAGAAAGCAAGTCCTTCGAAAGGCCTGATCCGCGCCGATTTTGATCCGCCGTCGCTCGCCAAGGCCTATGAAGCGGGAGGCGCGTCCTGCCTTTCAGTTTTGACCGATGCCCCCTCTTTCCAGGGCCGCCCGGATTTCCTTATCGCTGCACGTGGTGCCACCGCTTTACCAGTACTGCGCAAGGATTTTATCTTTGAGCCTTACCAAGTGGTAGAATCGCGTGTTTTGGGCGCGGATTGCATTCTGATCATCGTAGCGGCCGTCGACGATGCTGCAGCCCATGAAATCGAAGACGCAGCGTTTGCCTATGGAATGGACGTGCTTGTTGAAGTTCATGATGAAGTTGAATTGGCGCGTGCCCTCAAGCTGAAATCCAGGCTGATTGGCATCAATAACCGCGATTTGCGGACATTCGAGACATCGCTCACCGTCAGCGAACGGCTTGCACCGAAAATCCCGCGTGACCGCGTTGTCGTTGCCGAAAGCGGGCTCAATACGCCGGCCCACCTCGCGCGCCTAAAGCGCAGTGGCGTTTCGACGTTCCTGATTGGAGAAAGCCTCATGCGGCAGGCCGACGTAGCGGCCGCTACCCGTGCGCTTCTGGCACTGGACCCGCGCCGGGCCGCTGCGGAGTGATGGCCATGGCAAGGCGCAAAAGAGCCGTGCAGCGCGCCAAGAAGAAGGCCGCTAAACCCGATCGCAAGCGGAAGGTAGCGGCCAAACCGAAACCTGAGCCAAGGCCAGCGGAGCCCACTCCGACGCCAACGCCCCTCACCCACATCGATCAGCGCGGCGAAGCCCGCATGGTCGACGTGTCCGAAAAAGGAGCCACCGAGCGCATCGCGATCGCCGAAGGGCGCGTGCTGATGCGCAAAGAAACGCTCGATATCGTCCTTGAGGGCAACGCGATGAAAGGCGATGTGCTGGGCGCCGCGCGGCTCGCCGGCATCATGGCGGCCAAACGTACGCATGGCCTCATCCCGTTGTGTCATCCGTTGCCGCTCACCAAAGTCGAAATCGATATCAACCCCGAGCACTCACTTCCCGGATTCCTCGTCCAGTCGACCGTGAAAGTAACCGCGAAGACTGGCGTTGAAATGGAGGCGCTGACGGCAGTCTCGATCGCATGCCTAACGATTTACGATATGGTCAAGGCAGTGGAACGCGGCATCCGCATCGAGGGCATCCGGCTGCTGCACAAGAGCGGTGGCAAGTCGGGTGAATGGAACGCGGGGGGCTAGGCGTATCATGGCCCTGATGCCGGTTGCCGAAGCGCTTCGGCTCGTCCTCATTGATGCCAAACCGTTGCCGGTCGAAGCGGTCCCGCTCGATCGTGCGCGCGGGCGCGTGCTTGCCGAAGACATGGCCGCGCTGCGGACGCAGCCGCCAGCTGCGGTCTCCGCAATGGACGGATATGCGGTGCGCGCCAGCGATGTTGCGACGGCACCCGCTACGCTCAAATTGATTGGCGAAATTGCCGCCGGCCACCCGTTCCCCAAGCAGATCGCGGCGGGTCAAGCCGCCCGCATCTTTACCGGCGGCGTCATGCCGGACGGCAGCGACACCGTAGTAATCCAGGAACTCGCTTCTCGCCAAGGCGACAACGTCACCGTTCAGCAGTCGACTGCAAAGGGGCGCAACGTCCGCAACCAGGGCATCGATTTCAAGCAAGGCGAGGTTCTGCTTCGGAAAGGCCGCAGGCTGACCGATCGCGACGTCATGCTTGCAGCGGCCATGAACCATCCCAACATCAACGTGTACCGTCAGCCCAAAGTTGCCGTGCTCGGGACGGGAGACGAATTGGTGGCGCCTGGCGGCACGCCTCGTTCCGGTGAGATCGTTTATTCCAACGGCTTTGCGCTCATTGCGCTTGCACGTACCGAGGGCGCCGACGCCCACGATCTCGGCATTGCGCGGGACCGCGTCGAGGACATCGCCAAGGCGATCGGGCGAGCGCGTGAATGGGGTGCCGATATTCTCGTCACCTCGGGCGGCGCCTCGGTCGGTGAGCATGACCTCGTACAGCGCGCGCTTGCTGCTGAGGGTCTCGACCTCTCGTTCTGGCGCGTCGCGCTGCGTCCGGGCCGTCCGATGATGCACGGCCGGCTGGGCATGATGCAGGTCCTGGGCGTTCCGGGAAATCCCGTCTCGTCCTACGTCTGCGCCTTCCTGTTTCTGGTGCCCCTGATCAGGCGCCTTTCCGGCCGGAGTGACGTTGAATTGCAGCCCGAGCGGGCGCGCCTTGGGGGCAACCTCCCGGCCAATGATGAGCGAGCCGATTACCTGCGGGCCACCTTGGCGGATGGTCCGAACGGTCTGGTGGCCACACCCCTGCCGTCCCAGGACAGTTCCCTGATGGCGCCGCTCGCCAAAGCCGACTGCCTGGTGATTCGGGAGGCGCACGCCCCCGCGGCCATGGCCGGTTCAGACTGCGTCATCCTTAAGCTAGGCCTTTAGCGGCCTTTCGAGTTTTTCACTCCAAATTAAACAGTTGCGGAACACATATCGAACATATAGTGTCCGTTCATGATTTGTTTCTGGCTTGGACCCTATGGGGTTCGGCCCGACGGGGAGAGATAGATGCTGACCCGCAAGCAGTTCGAACTCCTGCGTTTCATCCACGAGCGGCTGACGGAGGCCGGCGTGCCCCCATCTTTCGACGAGATGAAGGATGCCCTCGACCTGCGCTCAAAATCTGGCATTCACCGGCTTATTACGGCCCTGGAAGAGCGCGGCTTCATCAGGAGGCTGCCGAACCGGGCTCGCGCGATTGAGGTGATCAAACTGCCGGATTCGGTCGGTCATGGTCTGGGCTCCGCCCGTTCGCGCGGCTTCACGCCGAGCGTCATCGAGGGCGACCTTGGCCGCGTGCGCACCACATCCGAGGACGATGGCGGCCGGCCAGTCGCCGTGCCGGTCATGGGCCGCATCGCCGCCGGCACGCCAATCGAAGCGATCCAGACCCGCAGCCATATCATCAACATGCCACCGGATTTGTTGTCGGCCGGCGAGCATTTCGCGCTTGAAGTGCGCGGCGACAGCATGATCGAAGCGGGCATTCT
>DASSSM010000518.1:0-2094 GCA_035708425.1 Pseudolabrys sp. | reverse complement strand
AGACCTGGAACATGCGCATCGTTTTTACTCTCCCGCATCGCTGGATTGCCCCGACACGGAACCACACTCCGCAGCCGCCGTCACCAGCCCGGCGGATGCCTCAAACCGGGCATTGCAAGAAATATCTCTGTTGGGCGGGTGACTTACCGCCTCGCCTCCGCTATCCGATGGACCTATGGCCTCGCTTGCGCTCGACCAGGAACAACGTCCATCTGCCGAACGAACCTCGCGTGGGTCGGGCGACCTCATCGACGCGCGTGCGATCACCGCCGACCTGGAGAAGCTTGCCAAGGCTCACACCGGCAACGAGCGCGACCTGCGTTCCCTGGTGGCGCAAAAGCTCAAGATTGCGTTGACGGACGGCCGCGCCAAAGCAGAGCAACTGCTGCTCAATGACCGTCACGGGCGGCGCTGCGCCGAGCGCCTCTGCAGGATGGAAGATGAGGTCATCGGCATCCTGTTCGAATTCGCGCGTAAACATCTTTATCCTTCGCAGAACCCCAGCGAGGCCGAACGCATGGCGGTCGTGGCGACCGGCGGCTACGGTCGCGGGCTGCAGGCGCCGGGCTCAGACATCGATCTGTTGTTCCTGTTGCCCTACAAGCAGACCGCATGGGGCGAGTCGATCGCCGAGGCCATACTCTATTGCCTGTGGGATCTCGGGTTGAAGGTGGGCCATGCGACCCGCTCGGTCGACGAATGCATCCGCCAGGCCAAGGCGGACATGACCATCCGCACCGCCATTCTCGAAGCGCGCTTCCTCCTCGGCGACCGCAAATTGTTCGATGAGCTGGCGACACGCTTTGACAAGGACATCGTTCGCAATACCGCCCCCCAATTTGTCGCGGCCAAACTTGCCGAGCGCGAAGACCGTGTGCGCCGTAGCGGGCAATCGCGCTATCTGGTCGAGCCAAACGTGAAAGACGGCAAAGGCGGGTTGCGCGACCTGCACACGTTGTTCTGGATCGCCAAGTACGTCTATCGCGTGCGCGAGCCGGACGAGCTGATCAAAAGCGGGGTCTTCGACAAGCAGGAATACCAGCTGTTCCGGCGCTGCGAGGACTTCCTCTGGTCGGTGCGCTGCCACATGCACTTTCTCATGGGCCGCGCCGAAGAGCGGCTGTCGTTCGACATCCAGCGCGAGATTGCGGTGCGGCTGGGCTACACCGAGCATCCCGGTCTGCAGGACGTCGAGCGCTTCATGAAGCATTACTTCCTGATCGCAAAGGATGTCGGCGACCTGACGGCTATCCTGTGCGCCGAACTGGAAGACAGTCACGCCAAAAGCGTCCCCGTGCTCAGCCGTGTCATGGAGCGTTTTCGGCCGGTGAAGCGGCGTAAGCTTGCCGAGAGCGACGACTTCATCATCGACAAGAACCGCATCCTGCTTGCGCACCCGAACGGCTTCAAGCGCGATCCCGTCAATCTTATCCGTATTTTCCATCTGGCGCAGAAGCACAATCTGGCCTTCCACCCGGATGCCATGCGCGCCATCACTCGCTCGCTCAAATTGGTCGACGCCAAGCTGCGCGGGAACGAGAAGGCCAACGAACTCTTTCTCGAAATCTTGACGTCAAAGAACGATCCGGAAACCGTTTTGCGGCGAATGAATGAGGCGGGCGTACTCGGCCGCTTCGTGCCGGCCTTCGGCAAGATCGTCGCGATGATGCAGTTCAACATGTACCACCACTATACGGTGGACGAGCACCTGCTGCGCTGCATCGGCGTGCTCGCCGAAATCGAGCGGGGCAGCAGCAATGAATCGCCGCTCGCAAACGAGCTGATCCATAAGATTCTGCCCGAACACCGCGCCCTGCTCTATGTCACGCTGTTTCTGCATGATATCGCCAAGGGCCGCATCGAGGACCATTCGATCGCAGGCGCGCGCGTGGCGCGCCGCTTCTGTCCGCGCCTCGGCTTCACGCCGGCGGAGACCGACACGGTGGCCTGGCTGGTCGAGCAGCATCTGGTCATGTCGACGGTCGCGCAATCCCGCGATCTCTCCGACCGCAAGACGATCGAGAATTTCGCGGCCATCGTGCAGTCGTTGGAACGGCTGAAGCTCCTAACCATCCTGACGACCGCCGACATCCG
>DASSSM010000517.1:0-3626 GCA_035708425.1 Pseudolabrys sp. | reverse complement strand
CCGGAATTCGACAAGCGAAACACCAAGATCATCGGCATATCGGTCGATCCGGTCGATAACCACAAGAAGTGGGCGGTCGACATCAAGGAAGTCGTCGGCTTCGCGCCGAACTATCCGATGATCGGCGATCCCGAGCTGAGGATTTCGAAAGCCTACGGAATGTTGCCGGCGAGCACCGGCGGCACCTCGGAAGGCCGCACGCCGGCCGATAACCAGACCGTCCGTAACGTCTTCATTATCGGCCCCGACAAGAAGATCAAGTTGATCCTGGTCTACCCGATGACGACAGGCCGCAACTTCGACGAGGTGTTGCGTGTCATCGATTCCCTGCAGCTGACCGCCAAGCATCGCGTCGCAACGCCCGCGAACTGGAAACAGGGTGAAGACGTGATTATCGCCGGATCGGTCAGCGACGACGAAGCCAAAAAGATCTGGCCACAAGGGTTCAAGGCACCGCGGCCTTATATCCGCATCGTGCCGCAGCCGCGCGGCTAGCGGACCTGAGATTGCGCACAAAGGGCGCGGACGATAACGTCCGCGCCCTTCCTGTTTTATTTCGGCTGGGGGATTGAATGAACGACGCGGCCAACAAGCAACCGCCTTTTGCCGAATTTCTCGGCCTCAAGATCACCCATGTTTCGCCGGAACGGGTGACCGCAGAACTCGTCGCGCGCGATGACCTTAACAACCGTTTCGGCATCATGCATGGCGGCGCCCTGATGGCGCTTGCGGACAATCTGGGTGGTACCGCAACGACCGCCAATCTCAAGCCCGGTCAATCCACCACGACGATCGAAAGCAAGACGAACTTCTTCGCGGCCGTGCCGATCGGCGATGTCGCCAGGGCCGAATGCACGCCGTTGCATCGCGGCCGCACCACCATGGTCTGGCAGACGCGCATCACGCGCGGCGATGGCAAGCTATGCGCGCTGGTGACGCAAACCCAGCTCGTTCTCGATGGTGCAAAATAACGATCAGCGGCTGTTCGGCTTCGCCGCGCCGCGATTGGCCAGCACGACGCCGACGGCGCAAACCAGCATGCCGAAAACCGACAGGGCGTCGAGCCGCTCGCCGAACAGACCATAGGCGAACAACGCCGTGACCGCGGGCACCAGATAGAAAAGACTCGCAAAGCCGGTCGCAGCCGAGCGCCGGATGAGCCAGTACATCAGACCCACCGCTGCAATCGACAGAACCAACACCAGCCAGGCGAGCGCGAAGATGAGCTCGCCGCTCCAGTGGATCACACGCGTCTCGAATGCAAAGGCACCGATCGCGAACAGGATGCCGGCACCGGAATACTGAACGAGATTACCCGCGCGCCAGTCGATGCCGCCGCAATAACGCTTTTGATAAAGCGTGCCGAGCGTGATCCCGATCAGCGACAGAAAGCTGGCAAACCAGCCGAAGGGCGAGCCCGCCATCACGATGTCCCGGTCATGCAGCACCAGGACGACGCCGATAAGCCCGAGCACGAGGCCGAGCCACTGAATGCGGGTCACCGTCTCGCCCATGAAGCGGCTGGCGATCGTAGACGTGAGGATCGGTTGCAAGCCCGGGATCAGCGCCGATATGCCGGCTGGCACGCCTTGGCTGATCGCGGTGAACACGCCGCCAAGGTAGAGCCCATGCACCAGCGCGCCGGCCGCAAGGCTATGGGCGATGTCCGGCCGGCTTGGGAAACGCGCACCTCCAACGGCCGCTATCAGCGCCATGAGCACGACGACAAAGACCATGCGCACGGCCAGAAAAGTCAGCGGCTCGATGTAAGGCAGCCCATAACGGGCGCCTATGAAGCCGGTGCTCCAAAGCAGGACGAAAACGACCGGAGCAGTCGTGATCGCCAGTTGCGTAAGGCGCGATGATCTTGGAGGCACAGGAGGCTTTTCTGACGACGGAAGGCGGCACGCCTATACCATTTTTTACGCAGCGTTTCCTTGCCCCCCGTTGCTGGATAGGCCCCTATGCGCATGCCGCATGGGGCGGCATCGGGGGCTTCGCAGCCATGAAACTGCTGGTGTTTTACATCGTGTTTGTCGCAATCGGCGAAGCAATCGCTTACGTCGCGGGCCGGACCGTCGAGGTTTGGTCACCGGCAACGAGCCTGCCGGTATTCCTCAGCCTATTTTTCTTCATGCTGTGGGCCGCGTGGCGGCTCGCCGTGAAGGTGCCCTGAGTTCAGGTTCCAGCAACTCACGCGCTTGTTAAAGGAACCGCACGCGTAGCCCGCGGGTTTCTTCCATTCGACAGGAATGCGTCCGAATGGAAGGAGGAAGTCATGACAGACCCGCGCTTTACCGACCCGCGGTACAACGATCCGCGGCTGAGTGACCCGGTGCTTCGGCGGGACGATAGTGCGGCCGGCGGAATGTGGGGCTGGATCGCGGGCGTCGCGGTTCTGCTGCTGATCGGTTTTCTGATCATCGCCGGCTGGAACAACAGCCCCAATACGGCAAGCAGCGGCTCGTCGCCGACGGCGACTGGCAGCGCACCTTTGAGCAGCACGCCGAGCACGACCGGTTCGGGTTCGACCTCTCCGAAGCCGATGGCGCCAGCGGCGCCGACGACTCCGGCCCCGGCCCCGTCGCAGGGCGGCGCCAAATAGCCAAATAAATTTGCATCACTATTGACGACAATCCCTCCGGCGCCCGTTTCGGCGCCGGAGTGGCTACGTCTCGCAAATTATCCTGACCAGGTTCGGACTCATCGATGCAGCCCACCGAAAAGAACGGAGAGCCGGCGCAACGCCAATCGAGGTGAGTTAGCCCAAGATCGACGAGATGCCGAAGCCGAGCGTCGCGCTGATAACGGCCTCGATCGCCTGAAACTGGATTCCCGTCAATTCATGACTGACATAAGGAAATAGCACCTGGCCGAGCGGCAGCATGAGCGCCGCCACAAGCGCAACGCAAAGCAATCGCATGAGAATAGCCCTGTCGAGCACCGTGTCCTCCCCCGCTTTTTTCTGATTGTGCACGCCCGATGCGGCCCGGGCAACCTCAGATCTTCAGCGCGTCGTCGATCGGAACCCTGTAGCCGTTCGCCAGCCTGTTGGTTTCGTTCGCCATCCCCACGACCGCCATTAGCTCGCCGAACATGGCCTCGCTCATCCCGGCTCTGCGGGCGGCTTCCGTATGGGTCGCAATGCAATAGGCGCAGCCATTGGTGACCGACACCGCCACATAGATCATTTCCTTGATGAGTGGCTCGAGCGTACCGGGCGCCATCACCTCTTTCACACTTTCCCACGTTCGCTTGAGCGTCTTTGGATCGCGCGCGAGATATTTCCAGAAATTGTTCACGTCTGGGACGTTGCGGGTTTTCTTGATGTCGTCGAAAACCGCGCGCACCTGCGGCGAAGCGACGGCATATTCGACTGGCGGGGGTGTCGGCATCGGCGAGGCTCCTGCACCTTTTGTCATGGCCGGGCTTGTCCCGGCCATCCACGTCTTCAACAATAGACCAAATCAGAAGACGTGGATGCCCGGCATAAAGCCGGGCATGACGTTCTTGCCCGCGCGGGAGATTTTCATGCCCAAGACCCCTGACTATTTTGCCGGAAAGACCATCATCATTACCGGAGCCGCCAGCGGCATCGGCCGGGCCACGGCACTCATTTTCGCGCG
>DASSSM010000516.1:0-4594 GCA_035708425.1 Pseudolabrys sp. | reverse complement strand
ACGAAGTCGACCTTTGGAACGAGCGTGCGGCGGGAATGCTCGGTGCGAAACAGGATCACCTTGGGCACGACGTAATAAAGATAGGCCGAACCAAATGAGCCGGGGAATCGCACCTTCGGGCGATTGTATTCCCCGATGCTCACGAGATTGACGTTGCCCTGTCCGTCGATTTGTCCGCCCGAAAGAAAAAATACGTCGATGCGGCCTTGGCCCGCGCAATCGAACAACTCGCGACCGCCGTCGGTGAAGAAATTGTGCTTGCGGCTTTGCAGGAGGGAAACGTAGGGACGCCCTTTGCCGCGCTCGCGCGCGAGCAGCGCTGCTGTTGCCGGAATTGGCGATGCATTGCCAACGGCAACGTGGCGCACATCGCCGATCAACCGCGCAATGACGTCGGCAAGAAGCTCTTCGTCACGAAAACTGCTTTTCATCATAACCGGACTGGTGGTTTGAACCTAAGCCGCGCGCTTTTCATAGACATACTTGTCCAGGTACTCGGCAAAACCCGCCTCCGTCGCTGCCATGCGGGCATACAGGGCGAGGTGTTCAGCGTCCGCACCGTAAAAATCCGGGAGGCCAAGCGGCCATGCGCCGCGCTCCGCAACCACAATACTCTCGACGTAAAATCCGGGAAGCGTGCCGGCCGCGAGCGTCGGGTCGTCGAGCAGGTTGCCGTCGTAGATCTTTTCCACGGTTACGACGGTCTTCACCGCGGCGTGCGCCATTGTCGCCAGCTCGCGCTGGCGGCCGATCCAGACATTGCCGAGGCGGTCAGCCATCGGGGCATGGAGTAGCGCAACGTCGGGCTTGATCGCCGGGAGCAGGACGATCGGGTCGTCAGAACCGAACGGGCTGTCGATGACCTTCCAGTCGTCGCGGTATTTCAAAATGTCCGAGCCGATAAGGCCACGCAGTGGCATGAAAGGCACGCCTTTCTCCGACGCCTGCAAAGCGGCGTGCAATGCAGGACATGTCGCGTCCTTTATTTTGATCGCTGCCGAAGTCGCGGCGGCGGAAAAGCGCGGCGCCGGACCGAACTCGCCCAGGCTCACCGCGCTCGTCTCGATCGTCTCGATGCATCCGGCCCCGATCAGCAGATCGGCCTGCAGACTCGACGTCGGCAGCGCAACGAGATGCAGCCGTTTTACGCCACGCCTGATCAAGGCGCGTGTTGCGGACATCGGAACGCCGGAAACCTCGCGCGGAACGACCAGCATGCAGCCGTCCGTAATAGGAGCAATCACGTCGTCGATGGATTTCGCCGGTTGAAACATTGGGGCCTGCAAGCTGCGCGGCTTCGGTATTGCTGCCATTTTTCCCATTGTTGCCCTTGCATCGTCCACTGGATTTTGCGACTTGGGTCAGATGCCGGCGACCTTGCAGGACAAATTGCGCGCCAAACGCTTCGTTATCACTGCGGAGGTGACGCCGCCTGTGTCCGCAGATCGTGGCGAATTGCTCGCGAAGGCGCTTCCACTGAAAGGCCTCGCGGACGCGGTGAATATCACCGATGCCGCCGGCGCACGGCCGCATCTTGGCGCGATCACGTCTGCCGCAATTCTTGTCGAGCAGGGGATAGAGCCCGTCCTTCAGTTGACTTGCCGCGATCGCAATCGCATTGCGCTGCAGAGCGATCTGCTGAGCGCTGCGGCATCGGGCGTGCGCAATCTGCTGATGCTGCGCGGCGACGATCCGAGCGCCGGGGATCAGCCGGACGCCAAGCCCGTCTTCGATCTCGATCCGCGCTCGCTGCTCGACACCGCACGGCGCCTGCGGGACACGGGTGAGCTTCCCACGGGCCGGAAGGTTAGTGGCAACTTTGATTTCTTTCTTGGCAGCGCCGATAACCCGATCGATCCGCCGCCCGGATGGAAACCGACAGGGCTGCAGGCCAAGATCGATGCGGGCGCCCAGTTCGTGCAGACACAGTTCTGCATGGATGCGGGTATTGTGCATCGCTATATGGCGCGGCTCGCCGAGCAGGGCCTGACTGACAAATTGTCGTTCCTGATCGGCGTCGTGCCGCTGCGCTCGGCAAAATCTGCGCGCTGGATCAAGGAGAAATTGTTCGGCGCGGTTATTCCGGATGCGTTGATCGACCGCATGGAGCAGGCAACCGATCCGGTCGCTGAGGGCACCAGGATTTGCGCCGACATCATTCGCAACCTGAGCGATGTGGCGGGCGTTGCCGGCGTGCATATCATGGCACCCGGGAACGATGCGGTTGTGCCGGGCCTTATAAATGTTGCGCGCGCCGGCATTGGGCGGCTCGCGCCGGCTTAACGTTTCGGCGGCGTTCGATTGCCGTCGCGTCGCTCGTCCAAATGATGCTAGAATTCGAAAGAACGATCGCGACACAGACGCCGTCAAGGCGCGGTATCAGGGAGGACAAAGCATGAAAACCCGGAAGATTGGGCTTGCAGCGATTCTGGCCACCGCGACATTGGCGGGCTTGGTTGCTCCCGCTGCCGCGCAGGAAAAGGTCTGGAAGCATGGCCTGATCAATGCGAAAGCGGACGCCGGCATCTTCCTGATGGTGTCGACCCGCGACTTTGCGAAGAAGCAAGGTCTCAAGATCGAGATTTCACAATTCAAGGATGACCAGCTTGCGCTCAAGGCATTGATCGCAGGCGAGCTCGACAGCTTTGAAGGCGGGCCGCAAGGTGTGTTCGCGGCCGACGCCAAAGGCGCCGACGTCAAACTGCTTGGCTGCCACTGGATTGTGGTGCCGCATGGCATCTATGCCAGCGAAAAAATCACAAAGGTCGAGGATCTGAGGGGCAAGCAAATCGCAGTGTCTGCTCCCAACTCAATGCCCGACATGCTCGCACGATCGGCGCTGGCAAAATTCGGCATCTCCGACAGCGAGGTGAAGCTTGCGGCTGTCGGCGGCGACAAGGATCGCTACCAGGCGCTGATCGGCGGTGTCGTCGACGCGGCCGTCGTGTCGAACGAATACCAGCCGGTCGCTCCGAAGAACATCCATCTGCTGGTGGCGGGCCGCGAGGCCGTGCCGAATTTCCTGCGTGTATGCATGGTCTCCAGCGCCAAGAAACTGGCCGAGCGCGGCGACGACGCGGTGAAGTTCCTGGCTGCGGAAATGGGCGCATTGCGCTTCGCGCTGGCGAACAGGGACGCCACGATTGCTCTGACGCGCGAGCTTATTCACGCCAAGCCGGACGATCCGCGTCCCGCTTTTGTCTATGACGATGCGATCCAGCACCATGCCGTCGATCCGACATTGCCGCTGCCGGCGGATAAGATCCAGTGGATCCAGGAGCAGATGGTGAAAGCCGGCAAGCTGAAGGCGCCGCTTGATCTGAAGACCGTGACCGCCCCGGAATATCGCGAGAAAGCCCTGAAGGTCATCGGTCACTGAACATACAGTTCGGAGTTTTGAATGGGTGAGGTGAGTTTCCTCGACGTCTCCAAGCGTTTCACGCTGCGCGTGGACGGCGAGGTGCATCATGTGCAGGCGCTCGACCGGGTCAGCTTCACGGTCAAGGACGGCGAGATCGTCGCGCTGATCGGCCCTTCCGGTTGCGGCAAGACCACCGCGCTTCGTGTCGCGATGGGGCTCGATCCGTCGAGTGGTGGTCGCGTGACCGTAGACGGGCGGGAAATCAATGGTTGCGGGCACGATCGCGGCATGGTGTTCCAGCACGCAGAGTTGCTGCCCTGGCTTTCGGCCCTGCAGAACGTGATGTTCGGGCTGGAGATGAAAGGCATCCGTGGCACGCAGCTGCGTGAAACGGCCGAGAGATACCTGCATCTTGTCGGCCTGAAGGACTCGCAGAGCCGGCGCCCGCACCAGCTTTCCGGCGGAATGAAGCAGCGGGTCGGCATCGCTCGAGCGCTCGCCATCGACCCAAAGGTTCTGTTGATGGATGAGCCGTTCGGCGCGCTCGACGCCCAGACTCGCGAGACGATGCAGGGCGAATTGCTCGACATCCACAGCCGCACCGGAAAAACCATTTTATTCGTCACCCATGATCTCGATGAGGCGGTGATCATCGCCGACCGCATCGTGGTGATGAAGGATGGCCGCGTGCAGGAAGTCATGAACGTGCCGCTCAAGCGCCCGCGCCCGGATCTCGGGCTCGTCCGTGGAATGCCTGAATTTGCCGAGACCCGATACAAAGTCTGGCGTGCGCTGCACGACGACGCCACGGTGCACTGATGGTCGATATTGCCGACAGACAGGAGAAGGCGACGGCAAAAGCGGCAGTGGCTGAACGCAAGCCACTGCCGCGCTGGATGATTACAGTTGCATCGGTCACCATTCTCCTAATTGTTTGGGAAATATTCGGCCGGCGCATCAATCCGGTGTTCGGCTCCTATCCTTCCGCGATTGCCGAGGCATTCTGGGAGCTCGTGGTCACCGGGCAGCTGTGGTCGGCGCTATACGATTCCCTGCGGCCGTTCGTGATCGGTTACGCCCTTGCAATTCTGGTCGGCGTGCCGCTCGGCCTCTTCATCGGCGGGTTTCGCGCCGCAGAAGCGGCTCTCGGGCTTTACATCACGGCCGGCTACGCTATGCCGCTTGTGGCGCTGGTGCCGCTGCTGATCCTGTGGCTCGGGCTCGGATTTGCCG
>DASSSM010000515.1:0-5201 GCA_035708425.1 Pseudolabrys sp. | reverse complement strand
ATACATCGCATCATACGACCCGTTGGCGCCGAGAGAGCCGATCAAGTGGCCAAAGCCTTTTTGTGCGACGATGAGCTCGGATGACACCAACAAGATGAAGGAAAGCGCGAGCGCCGTCCGAATTCCATTGAGCAATTCGGGCATCGCGCTTGGGACCACGACGTCCCACAACATGCGCAGCCGGCTGGCGCCCATGCTGCGCGCCGACCAGACCAGCACCTGTTCGCTCGATCGCGCCCCATTGAATGCACCGATAGTCACCGGGAGCATGCAACCCAGAAAAATCAGCAGGATTTTCGATCCATCGCCAAATCCAAGCCAGATGACGGTGACCGGTATCAGGGCCGATTTCGGCAGCGGATAGAAAACTTCGACGAGCGGGGCAACCAGCACGTTCACCGGCTTCCACCAGGCCATGGCGATGCCGATCGTGCCGCCGATCAGGATTGCCAGACCCAGACCGGCGCCGGCGCGATAGAGCGAAGATGCGCCATTGCTGATGAGCTCGCCGTCTTTGATCATTGCAAGCCCGGCCCACACCACGTCCGATAGCGGTGGCAGGGCGCTCGTCGATACCAGTTCGAGACGCGCCACGACCTCCCAGGCGATTGCAAGCAGAAGCAAGGGAAGATAGCGGATCAGGGACTGCTTCATGACCGCTTGCCCTGCGCCTTGATCGCTTCTTCCTTCACCAGGTTCCAGATCTCGTCGACTTTCTCGACGAAGAACTTGTTCTTGAAGATATCGGGATCGTTCTTGTCGAACTTGGTGTCGACGATTGTCTTGATGCGGCCAGGGCGTGCCGACATCACCGCGACGCGGTCGGCAAGGTAGACGGCCTCCTGCACATCGTGAGTGACAAAGATCACGGTCTTCGGCGTGCGTTGCCAGATGCGCAGTAGCTCGCTCTGCATAAGGCCGCGCGTTTGCGCGTCAAGCGCGCCAAACGGTTCATCCATCAAAAGGATCTTCGGGTCGAAGGCGAGCGTGCGTGCGATCGCAGTGCGTTGTTTCATGCCGCCGGACAGTTGTGAGGGATAGCTGTCCTCGAAGCCGGCGAGCCCGACGAGCTCGATGAAGTCTATGGCACGTTTTTCACGCTCTTCCTTCGGCATGCCTTGCCGCTCGAGGCCATAGAGAATATTTCCCCGTACGGTCTTCCACGGAAACAGCGCGAAGTGCTGAAAGACGATACCGCGGTCCGGCCCGGGGCCGGCGACATTCCGGCCGTCAATCAAGATTGCGCCAGTTTCGACCGGTAAGAATCCGCCAATGAGATAGAGTAAGGTGGATTTACCGCAGCCGGATGGCCCGAGCAGCGCGACGAACTCGCGATTGGCGACCTCAAGCGAAACCTGGTCGAGCGCCAGCACTTCGCGTCCGCGCGGCGGACGATAGAGATGGTTGACCCGGTCGACGACGATTTGTGCTGCAGCTGCCATGACGGAAGGAAGCGTCCCTAACCGGGACAAACTGTCAAGCGCCGTTCGCTCTGGCTCGGTGTCGATGATGTCCTATAATGCGGGACTGCAGACTTTCAGCACTTTCAAGAGGAAATATCAGTGGCCAACACGCTTCTCGAAGCCCGCCGCGAGCTCGCGCTTGCAAACCGTATTGTCGCCAATGAGGGCGTGATCGACGCCTTCGGCCATGTCAGCATGCGACATCCGGACAATCCAAAGCGCTATTTGTTGTCGCGCTCGCGCGCGCCCGAACTGGTGACGCCGGACGACGTCATTGAATATGACCTGGACTCGCAGCCGGAACGGGATCCAGGCGTCGGGCAGTATTCCGAGCGGGTGATCCACGGCGAAATCTACAAGGCGCGGCCGGAGGTGAATTCGGTATGTCACCATCATTGTCCGGCATTCATGCCGTTGCTCGCGACCGGCACTGACTACATGCCGATATTCCACCTCGGCTCTGTCGGCGGCATACGGCCGCCGTTCTGGGATCAACGGGATGAATTCGGCGACACCAATATGCTGGTGATAAAACCTGAGGAGGGCGCTTCGCTGGCGCGCGCGCTCGGCAAACACTGGATGGTGCTGATGATGCGCCACGGAGTCACTGTCGCCGGCACCAGCGTGCGCGATTGCGTCTTTCGTTCGGTCTACTCGGCGCGGAACGCCGCGTATCAGGTCATGGCGATGACGATCGGTTCCGACATCGCGACGCTTTCACCCGGCGAAACCATGCTTGCCGGGCAAATCAGCTCCAAGACCACAGGCCTTACGCGCTCATGGGAGTACTGGTCGATGCGCGTGACGAAGGCCGGCGGGCTTTCACCTGTAACCGGCAGCAGATCAAGCCCAAAAACGCGCTCCGCACCTGCGAAACGGACGGGCCCAAAGCGAACCCGCAAAAAGCGGCGCTGATAGATTAAGCTTTTCTGCGGGCGCCCCCCGGTGTTGAATGTTGCCCACAAAGGGGGCGTACGCAAATAGACAAAAGCATCCAGGGAGGAAACGCATGAAAGCCTTCAAGATAATCGGCGGCGCGCTCGGAATTGCCGCCGCACTGGCTGTTGCGCCGGCTTCGGCGGAGGATCAGCTCAAGCTTGTGATCGGCCAGATCAACAATTGGGAAAATCAGGCGCCCACGCTCGGTCAGGATGCCGGCATCTTCAAAAAGCACGGGCTTGTGCTGGAGAATACTGGCACGCAAGGCGCAGGCGAAACCATTCAGGCGGTGATCTCGGGCTCCGCCGATATCGGCGCCGGCGTCGGCGTGGCCGGCGTGATGCGCGCATATTCCAAAGGGGCGCCGCTGCGCATCCTGGCGCCGATGTTCACCGGCACCGGTGACATCTACTGGTACGTGAAAGCGGACTCGAAAATCCAGAGTTTGAAGGACGCCACTGCCGATAACACGATTGCGTACTCGACCAGCGGATCAAGCTCGAACAATATTGTCGTTGCGTTCGTCAATGAGCTTGGCGCGAAGGCCAAGCCGACGGCTACCGGCGGTCCCGCCGCGACCTTCACCGCCGTGATGTCCGGTCAGGTCGACATCGGCTGGTCGGTGCCGCCGCTCGGGCTTCAGGAAATCAAGGAAGGGAAAATCCGCATCGTCGCGCGCGGCAGCGACGTGCCGTCGCTGCGGGGCCAGACGGTCCGCGCGCTGATCGTCAATGCGGACTCGCTGAAGACCAAGCATGACGCGATCATGCGCTTCATGGATGCGTATCGTGAGGCGGTTGACTGGATGTATTCCGATCCGAAAGCCGTCGAAATGTATGCGGTCAAGATTAATCGGCCCGTCGACCTCTTGAAAGAATCGATGGCCAAATTCCAGCCGAAGGAAACTATGCAAAGCGAAAAGTTTGCCGACCTCGACGGCGCCATCGCGGATGCGGTGAAGCTGAAATTCCTGGAAAAGCCGCTGACCAAGGAGCAGATTGCAGAATTTCTGCAAATTCCGCCGCGCAAAAAATAGAATTTACGGCACGAAATGAAAACGGGCCGCTGCCTGAGCAGCGGCCCGTTTACTAGCTGACCTGCAAATTATCCCTTTTTCTTCTTTGCCTTTTTCTTGCCGCCGGCCGTCTTGGCCGCTTTGCATTCGCCCGGCTTGGCGCCCTTCGCGCCGTCTTTCGCGGCCCAGCAGGCGTTGTGATAGGTGAACTTCTGGTCGCCCCTTGTTGCGCACACCGGAGCCGGTGGTCCGGCGCACACGACCTGGGGCGGCGGCGGCGGAGGCGCAGCTGCCGCCTTCTTCTTCTTTGCGGCTTCGCTTGGCACGGCCGAGCCGATCACAAATGCAACGGCGGCCGCTGCAACGAACGTGGCATATGCAAGATTTTTGAACTTCATTTATTCCTCCCCACCAGTTTTGGACGAAACATAGTAGAAGGCGGCGCGCCACGATGACAAGAAATTTAAGCTGAAATGGCCGCCCCAAACCTGAACGTGCATTCATGTGGGGCAGGTCAATGCCTGATTTTGGCTGCCGCGTTTATCGCGCCAAGGATGGCGGCGCGTCCGGATTTTAGGGCGGCGCGTACCGTTTCAAGCTTGCCGATTGCGCCCATCTCACGCTGGCGTTTGACGGTCGATTGTACCATCAGCGGGTCGAGCCCCAGCTCACGCAAGGTCGCGGCGGACTCCTCCATTTCGGCTGCCCGCCGGGCGCCGTGGCTGGCCATGCGCTCGAGGTTGTAGTCCGCGATCTGTCCCCAATCGAGCGTCGGATAGTTGTTCTTCAGGGATGTCGTCACTTCATCCAAAACCCCGGCACGCGCCGCGGCCAGGAAGCATTCCAGCGTCAGGGCCTCGATGCCTTTGATCATCACGCTGCGGATCATCTTGATGGCCGCTGCCGAGCCGATTTCGGGACCAACCACCGACAGCTGCATCTCGAGCTCGCGCAACAAAGGCGAAATTTCCTCGGCATGCGGGCCAGCGATGAGGAGAGGCGTCCGGTGCCGGGCAGGGTGAATGGCTGCGATCACTGCAACGTCGACGTAGCGGGCCCGCTCGCCCAGGAGCCTGGCGGTTTCCTGCTTGCGGCTAGGAGAAACCGAATTGATATCGAGATAGTAGGGATTGCCGTTCAGATGCGGGGCAACGGAACGCGCAGCGTCCACGCTCGATGCGGCTGTGACGGCAGAGATGACAAGGTCCGTCTCGCGCACGGCATCGGCGGCTGAGGCGGCCGCACGCACCCCGATCGCTTCGCCGGCGGTTTTGAGAGGCGCGCCGGCCTGTTCCGGAAACAGGATGTCCCAGGCCGCGATGCGTTCTACGCCGGCATCCTTGAGGCCGGAGGCAATGGCCTGGCCTGCTTCACCGAAACCGATAAAAGAAATTCGCGGGGTGTTGCGACGAGTCATGGCGCCTGCTCACTCAGGAGTCCGGAACGCCGGGAACGGGTGGCGTGCCCTTGGTGTGGAACGATTTGATCGTCTGCAGGCCCCAGGCCTGACCCTTCTTTCGTTCCGCTTCGGTCCAGGTGATCGGCTTCCAGTCGGGGGCGAGTACGAGCCGCGCGCCTGCGCATGCGACTTCGACCCGGTTGCCGCCCGGTTCATAGACGTACAGGAAAAAGGTCTGCTGGATTGCATGCTTGTGCGGTCCGGTTTCGATATAGACGCCATTCTCCAGGAAGATGTCGGCAGCACGCAGCACGTCCTCGCGTGCATCAAGCGCGAACGTGACGTGGTGCAGGCGTCCTTTCGTGCCGGTGTGGTCGCGTGTGTA
>DASSSM010000514.1:0-11384 GCA_035708425.1 Pseudolabrys sp. | reverse complement strand
GCGTGCAACCGGGGTCAGCTCGCCAGCGCGGTCGGGATTTCGTGCGGTTGAAAAGCGCCCGGCGCCTGGAGGCGCGCCGAGATTTCGGCAACGCTGACCGGACGTCCGAAGCGGTAGCCCTGCATGGAGTGCACGCCGGCGGCACGCAGGAACAGCTGCTGGTCCGCTGTTTCGACGCCTTCGGCGGTGACCTTCATTCCGAGGCCGCGGCCGAGGCTGACGATCGCGTGCACGATGGCGGCGGCGTCTGCGGCCTTTTCGATGGAGCGCACAAAACTGCGGTCAATCTTGAGCTTGTCGAACGGAAAGCGCCGCAGGTAGAGCAAGCTTGAGTAGCCGGTGCCGAAATCATCGAGTGCCAACCGCACGCCCAGCGCCTTGAGGCGGACCATCGCGGTTTCGGCCGTGTCGACATTGCCAAGCAGCACGCTTTCGGTCAGCTCAAGCTCAAGCCGCGCCGGATCGAAATTCGTGTCCTTCAGGATGCGCTCGACCACGTCGACGAAGTCCATGCGGCGGAACTGCAGCGACGAAACGTTGACCGCAATGGTCAATTCCGGCCATGCCCTGCCGTCGATGCAGGCGCGACGCAGCACCCAGTTGCCGAGATCGATGATCAATCCGCTGTGCTCGGCAATCGCGATGAATTCGGTCGGCGGGATCTCGCCGCGGGTCGGATGTTTCCAGCGGCACAGTGCCTCCACGCCGACCACGGTATCGCCGCTCTTGTTGACGACCGGCTGATACAGCAACTGAAGCTGGTCGGAGTCGATCGCTTCGCGCAGATCTGCCTCGAGCAATTTGCGTGTGGACAGGTCGGCATCCATCGCGGCGTCGTAGATGCAGGCCCGGTTTCGCCCTTCGTTTTTGGCGCGATAGAGCGCCATGTCGGCGTAGCGCATGATGTCGGTTGCGGTCCTGCAGTTCTTGTCGATGACCGCGATTCCGATCGAGGCTCCGATGATGATGTTTTGCCCGCTGATCGCGTAGGGAGAACAGATTGCCGAGATGATGCGCTGTGCGAGGGTCGTCATCTTTTCGTTGTCGCCCGCGATCGAGGAAATCACCGCGAATTCGTCGCCGCCAAGACGCGCAACAAGGTCGCCGCTGCGCAACGTATGCGACAGGCGCAGCGTGACGTTGCGGATGAGCTCATCGCCGACATGGTGACCAAGCGTATCGTTGACGTCCTTGAAGTGGTCGAGATCGATATAGAACACGGCCGCAGGTGCGCTGCCGTTGCGGACCTCTTCGATCACGGCCTCAAGACGCTCGCCGAAGAAAATGCGGTTCGGCAGTCCGCAGAGTGGATCGTGCATCGCGAGATGGCGCAGGCGTGACTCGCCGGCGGCGATGGCGGCGGCGGTGCGGCGCATGTAGCGCAACACGAAGGCCGCGAGCAGGGCGAATCCGGTCAGCGCCACGGCGACGAACGGCACGACGTTGTGGACGATCTCGGCGCCGGGCTGTTTCGGTGTCCAGGCAAAGCGCGCGATCACGCTGCCATCCGGGCCGGTCAGGTCGTAGTTAATGTCGCCTTGCGGCACGGGCACCTGATCGATCTTGCGCAGGTTCACGAGCCGGAGCTGCGTTGCGATGCTGACAAGCGCTGCCTCATCGATGAATTTCACAGACATGATGAGCGGCGCATCACCGTCGACGGATTGAGGGATTCCGTCGACGGGGCCGACGGCGACAGCCGCGATGACCGCCGGCTTGCCCATCACCCGGCGGATCACCGCCGATTGGGGATGCGCGCCGCCTTCGGTGAGGCTCGGCTGGTTGAGGCGGATGGCGCCGTGCAGCCGCGGGTCGCGTCCGCGCATGTATTCGATCACCGACGCGAAATCGTTGCGCGCGCTGGCTATCCATTTGGCGTCGGCGGCGCGGTTGCCGAGCAGCGAGTAGATCAGCTCGTCGTTGCGATTGAAAATGAAGACGTAGTCGTGATCGAAGTACGTTTCGAGCCAGCTTCCGACCCGATCCTTGGCCCAGGCCGGGTCGAACGAGCGCCGGATGTTCTGGATGGTGGCGGCGGCGGACGCCACGCTTTCGACTTCGCGCAACACGCGTTCGCCGTAGTTCGTGACCGCGCGCGAGAACAGCTGCTTCTCATGATCGACGGCGACGATGTCGGCGCGCTGGGCAGACGACAGGACGGCGACGACGATGCAGACGATCGCGACGGCGACGATGACTCCAATGGGTACTACGACGCTCAGGCGAGCGCGATCCCAACTGGTGTATGGCCGCGTGTCGGGTGCACGCGGACGAGCGACAGCCGGCACGATAGAAGTCCCTTAAAGCGTCCTGCCCATTGGCGTTTTGTGGCAGGAAGCTAGGGAACAAAGCTTGCTATTCGCTTTCGTTTTGCTGGAGTGAGGGGCAGTTAGCGGTGAGAACTGGCAATTCGCCCGTTTCTGTTAACCGACGGTAAATGTAAAGCCACACCGCATAGCATATCCCCTTGTAAAATTTGACCTTCCTCAGCTTCCGCCGGAGCTCCGATAGGGCGGGCGCGGGATTGAGATGTGGGCGGCGCGCAAGGCTGCCGACCAGCGTGTTCGCAAATCCTGGAAATAGGGCTCGCCCGGTTCGATCCGATAGTTGACCTCGGCATCACAGACATCGGGGCGCACGACGAGAAGATCGATCGGCAAACCGACTCCGAGATTGGAGCGCATGGTGGAGTCCATCGAAATTAATCCGATCTTCAGCGCATCATAAAGATCGGTGTCGTAGCCGATGGCGCGATCGAGCACCGGCTTGCCGTATTTATGTTCGCCAATCTGCAGATAGGGCGTGTCTATCGTGCACTCGATGAAATTGCCGGCCGAGTAGATCATGAAAAGCTGCAGACGGCCGCCCTTGATCTGGCCGCCGAACAGAAAGGAGACGTCGTGCTCAATGTGCGCCGCCGCCAGCGCCTTGCCTTCGACGTCCTGCACTTTTGTTATCGCGCGTCCGATCCGTTGCGCGGCCTGAAACATCGTCGGCGCATTCATCAGCGTTTCAGTCTCGCCGGTCTCAGCGTTCTCGATGCCTTCGGTCAACGTCGAGCGAACCGACTGGCTGAGCGACAGATTTCCCGCCGAGGCAAGCGCCATGATGCGCTCGGCCGGTTGTGTGTAGACGTGCAGTTTGCGAAACGTAGAAATATTATCGAGGCCGGCGTTGGTGCGCGTGTCGGCAATCATGACGAGCCCGGCCCGAACGAGAATTCCGCAGCAATAGGTCATGGGCCAGATTTCCGGAAAGCAACGTTCGGCTCACCGCTCTGAACTTGTCTCGGGCAGACGGTTGTTGCAACGCGCATCGCGATCGTCCGTTGCATCGCCTATAATCGCCTTTTCGAGCCGCGAAAAACATCGTTAAAACTATATGTTAGCAATGGCGCAAAACAAGGCTATGGAGCGCCGTGGCGGGTGGCTTGAGCGGGTGCCGGGGTCACGCTAGGTCTTCCGGCTCGCCCACAGGATTCCATCATGAGCAGCAACTCCGACATCATCACCGCCGCCGTGCTGGTGATTGGCGACGAGATCCTGTCCGGCCGGACCAAGGACAAGAACATCGGCTATATCGCCGACTATCTCACCGCGATCGGAATCGATCTCAAAGAAGTGAGGGTGGTCGCGGACGAGGCCGCTGCGATCGTCGATGCACTGAACGCGTTGCGCGCAAAATATACCTATGTGTTCACGACTGGCGGCATCGGGCCCACTCATGACGACATAACGGCTGATTGCGTCGCCGAGGCTTTTGGCGTCGCGCTTGAGTTCCACCCCGAAGCGATTGCCATTCTGAAAGAGCGGCTGGCAAAAACCGGTGGCGAGCTCAACGAGGCGCGTCTGCGAATGGCGCGCATTCCAAAGGGCGCTGCGCTTGTCGCGAACAAGGTCTCGGGGGCTCCCGGATTCTGGATCGGCAACGTCATCACTATGGCGGGAATTCCGGCGGTGATGCAGGGCATGCTCGATGAAGTTGCTCCGAAGCTCAAGACTGGCACCAAATTGTTGTCGGAGACGATCCGTGCCGATGCCAAGGAAGGTGATGTCGGCACCGAGCTCGGCGCTATTGCCAAAGCACACCCGTCGACGATCATCGGCAGCTATCCTTTCATCGACGAAAAGAACGGGCCGAACACGAACATTGTCGTGCGCTCCCGCGATGCCGGCGAGCTTGCGGTGGTGAAGACTGAAGTCGAGGGTATGCTCAAGAAGGTTAAAGCGCAGCTTCCTCCAGCGCGCTAATGTACCATGGCAAAATTGCCCCCCGAGACGCCTCGTCCCGAAAAAATTTTCCCGGTCTCCTGGGATCAGTTTCATCGCGACTCGCGCGCGCTGGCGTGGCGCTTGCACGAGTCCGGGCCGTTCGAGGCGATCGTCTGTATCACCCGTGGCGGTCTGGTGCCGGCGGCGATTGTCGCGCGCGAACTTAACGTGCGCATGATCGAAACCGTGTGTGTTGTCAGTTATCGCGACTACAAGACCCAGGGCGATCTGTCGGTTCTCAAGGGTATTGCGCCGGAAGTGGTTGCGCTTCATTCGCAGGGAAAACGCGTGCTGATCGTCGATGATCTTGTCGATACCGGGAATACCGCGCGTGTTGTCCGCGATCTCCTACCGGATGCTCACTTTGCAACTGTCTATGCGAAGCCGATGGGGCGGCCGCTTGTCGACACGTTCATCACAGAGGTGTCGCAGGACACCTGGATCTATTTTCCTTGGGATACGGGCTTGGCGTTCCAGCCGCCCATCCGCGAGGGGGGCGATTGATAAAAAATACAGTCTGGAGGAAACACAAATGCTGACACGACGTCATCTGCTCGCTAGCGCGGGCGCTGCCGCAGTGACCGCAGCCGCATTCAAAGCCGGTGCACAATCGACCTATGCAAGCCAGCCGGTGCATATCCTCGTCGGCTATCCGGCCGGCGGCGGCGTCGATATCATCGCCCGCCTGCTGCAGGACCCGCTGAAGGCGGCGCTTGGCCAGCCAATCATTGTCGAGAACCGGACCGGCGCCAGCGCGATGCTGGCAACCGGTGCGGTCGCCAAGGCCGCTCCCGACGGTTATACGCTGCTCGCCTGCGCGTCCGGCGAAGTGGCCATCAATCATTTCCTGTTCAAGGAGAAGATGGCGTACGATCCGGCCAAGGAGCTTGCGCCGATTGCGCTTGTCGGCATTGTCCCGTGCGTGGTCGTGGTCGCGAGCACGACGCCGGTGAGTAATCCAAAAGAGCTGATCGCCTATATCAAGGAAAACCCCGGCAAACTGTCGTTCTCGTCGTCAGGCATTGGCAATCCGCAGCAGCTTGCTGGCGAATTGATGAACACAATGGCAGGCACCAAGGTATTGCATGTACCCTATCGCGGCGCCGCGCCGGCGGTCACGGACGTCGCAACCGGCGCCGTCACGATGAGTTTCACGAGTCTGGCCGCGGCGCTGCCATTGATGCAGGGGGGCAAGATAAAAGCCGTCGCCGTCACGTCGCGCGAACGGATTCCGCAACTGCCCGATGTGGCGCCGCTGAGCGAGGGAGCGCCCGGTCTTGCGGGTTACGAGTTGCTCAACTGGTTCGCTATTTTCGGCACGGCCGGAACACCGCCGGAAATCATCGAGCGCTTGAATGGCATCATCAATGCCGCTTTGCAGGACCCTGCCATTTCCGGCAAGTTGCTGCCGCAGGGCATCGTGCCAAAGCCGATGAAAGTTGCGGAGTTCAAGTCTTTCGTCGATGGCGAGCGCACCAAGTTCGGCAAGATCGTGGAGCAGGCCAACATCAAATTGAGCAACTGAGCCTGATTGGTGTATCATCGCGCGACACAAAATACCGCGCGGGGAGGATGCAATGAACGTCAACACGCAGGATGCTAGGCCGGTCGACGACAAGCGGTCGCATTACGTGCGCCCGCAGGATTTGCCGTGGGAGAAGATGCGCTTCCCGGGCTGCCAGACGAAGACGTTGCTTTTCGACCCCAAGAGCGGCCTCGCGACTGTTTTGATCAAGATGGAGCCTGGCGCAACCTTGCCGGATCACGAGCATGTCTTGATCGAGCAGACGTACGTTCTCGAAGGTTCGTTGGTTGACAAGGAAGGCCCTGATGCCGGTCTCGAAGTCGGGCCGGGGGAATTCGTCTGGCGTCCGGCGGGCAGCCGGCACGTCGCCTGGTGCCCCAAGGGCGGCACGATGATTGCGATCTTCCAGGTGCCGAACAAGTTCTTCGAAAAGGACGGTAAGGTGACGGATGCCGGCGGCAGGGACTGGCAGTCGTCCTGGGGACACATCTTATCGAATTAGCGTGACGCGCCGCCACCGCAAGTCGGCTCTAGCCGACTTGCGCGCGAACTATGCCGATCTCGGGTAAACCCGAGATTGGTGGGCTTCACCCGCCGCGTGCCGGCGGGGGAGTTGGGCTTTGCCACGCGGACGTGGCGGAATGGTAGACGCAAGGGACTTAAAATCCCTTGGGAGATTTCCCGTGAGGGTTCGAGTCCCTCCGTCCGCACCAATCAAATCGCCGAACGACGGGCAGGCAGGCGGCCAATGAGAAACAAACGAAATAAAGACAGCGGCGACCGCATCGACGAGTTTGGCAGCTATACCGGTCCATCGATTATGGCCGTTGCCGTCATCGTCGGCATTGTCGCGCTAATACTTTTCTACAGCAGCTCACCACGTGTTGGCGTGTTGAGCGTGGCGGTCTTTTTGCTCGCCATTGTCGGCGTGGCTGCCTTGGTGCAGAGGCTCAGCGGCTAGCTACTCGATTTGCGCGTGGTGCTGCCGGCCTTACTTGCCAATCGCAGCGGATCAGCACCGGTTATTTCTTTTTCTTCGCGGTCTTCTCTGCCTTCTTGTCCTTCTCGTCCAGGTGCATGCCGAAATAGACGGGAAGGGACCAGGAGGGCAGGATCAATGGCAGGCCGTCGCGCAGGGCGCGTAGCGTATTGTCGTGCTGCTTGGCAATTTCTTCGGCCTCTGTCGCTTCTTTCGATTTCTGCTTGCCGGCCGCGACGGCGGGTGAAATGGCAAAAGCCGATATGACAAGCAGCAAAAAGATGCTCTTCATGGATGCCCCCTGTGGTTCCCCGTGTTGCCCTTGTCTATTTTGCATGAAATCAATGCGATACACAGGAACCCTAATAGGAAATCGAAGCTCTCCACTGGAAAAATTTGGTGATGGCCACCAAGAATGGTGCCTGAGGCCCCGCGCATGCGGCTAACCATCAATTGTGACATGGGCGAAGGTTTTGGCCTGTACCGCATCGGTGACGATGCGGCGATGATGCCGCATATCGACCTGGCAAACGTCGCCTGCGGTTTTCACGCGTCCGACCCGCCGACGATGCGCGCTACGGTACGCCTTGCGAAGCAGCATTCGGTCAAGGTCGGGGCGCATCCGTCGTTACCGGATCTTCAGGGCTTCGGCCGCAGGGCCATGGTGATTTCTCCGGCGGAAGTGGCCGATCTGGTGACATATCAGGTCGGCGCCCTTAAAGCGTTTCTCGATGCCGAGGGCATGCCGCTCAATCACGTCAAACCGCACGGTGCGCTCTATGGCATGGCGGCCCGTGATGAGAAGATCGCAGATGCCATTGCCGACGCCGTCCTGCCATTCCGCGTGCCCATTCTCGGAATGGCCTTCACCGCGCACGAAAAAGCCTATCAGGACAAGGGCATCGAGTTTGTTCCTGAATTTTATGCTGATCTTGAATACGACGGGGAAGGCAATCTAATTCTCAGTCGCGTGCACGATGCCGTCGACCCGGCCAAAGCGGCCGCACGCGTCCTGCGCGTGATTAAGGAGAACGTTGTCACCAATACGGCCGGCAAGGACCTTCCCGTGAAGGCGACGACGGTCTGCGTCCATTCGGATACGCCGGCGGCGGTGTCGATCGCCGCGGAATTGGCGCGCGTCCTGCGGCAGATGCAGGCGTAACGTCAGTTTTCCTGGGTTCCCGTAGGCCCCAAGCGTAAAGTCGATTGACCTCAAAAATAGTGAATTGATCTGTATCAAGGCGGCTACGCTCATTCGTGATTGAATTTACTCATGTGGAGAAAGTGCGCCTTACGCACGAACCTTGCGCTCGCCATTTATCGAACGGGGAGAAGTGCTGTTGTTGCCTCAGTTCTGTTGGTCGCCTGGTCCGTCGGAGCAGTCCAGGCGTGCCCACAAAACAAAAGCGAACCTTTTGGCGTCACCGCACTTCATAAAGTTGAGCGGTCAGTGCATCACAAGCTAGGAACAACTGCCACGCTTGTCCAAAAGATTGCAAACGCCCAACGTCTATACTCCGACCCGTCTTGTACCTTTCACACCCACGGTGCTGCGTGCGGCAGCGGCTGTTGCTTTGTAGGTTTTGCTTCGATCGATGCGCCAAGCGCGAGCCTCTATTTTCCTGCTTCTTCGGTCCGCATTTTGCCATCAGACCAAGCGGAAGTCCCCGCGAGCCGACCTCCGCCAAATTTTCGGCCGCCTCGAAACTTCATTTGACCATCTTGGCCGGGTGGCCATTACGGGTTCACCTTCCATTTGGTAGAGCCGGCACGGCACCCGTTGGGTTACCGAGCGAAGACGCTGCGCATGCGTCATCGTCTCACACCGCCCGAAAACAACACTCACTTTATTGGAGACGAGCACATGAGAATACCAAGCACCCTTTTTCCCACTTCCGCC
This sequence comes from Pseudolabrys sp., assembly GCA_035708425.1. Classification (GTDB taxonomy): domain Bacteria; phylum Pseudomonadota; class Alphaproteobacteria; order Rhizobiales; family Xanthobacteraceae; genus Pseudolabrys. The sequence goes on along the minus strand of DASSSM010000514.1, from coordinate 2,709 downwards.
GTGCTGGCTTTAACAATTGTTCTGGCTGCAAGCCCATCGCTGGTTGCGACCAGCTATGCGCAAGGCACATCGACTCCGGCTGCTGCCTCCACAACCTCTGAAGCCACAATTAAGGCCGTGCAAGAAGCGTTGAACAAGCAAGGCATTGCTGTTCGCGCCGATGGCGTCATGAATGACGAGACCCGCAATGCTATTCGAAAATATCAATCTCAGCATCACCTGCCGGTGACCGGAGACGCAGACAAGGCGACCCTCGATAAGCTCGGAGTCGTCGGGCAACTCGGCTCGCCACCAAGTTCGACCACGACCGTCGGACAAAGCACGTCACCGTCGGCCGACCACGACCATTCGCACGGGGCCGGCGGAACGACGAGCGGGCCGATAATGCAAGGAATGATGCAGGGAATGATGCAGTCGATGCACGGAATGATGGGAATGATGCGGGGCCAGATGCAGCCCGATCAAAAACAATCCGGATCGATGCCGGGCGGACCCATGATGGCGCAGCAAGGCGGGCCGATGAATTGCCCGATGATGTCGGAATCAAATCAGACGTCCGGTCCGCAAATGATGCAAATGATGCAGATGATGCAAGGCATGATGCAAATGATGGAGACGATGCAAAAGCAAATGCAGTCGCAGCAGAAGCCTTAAGCAGGGCCAAATGATGCTTTGCGCAAGACATTGCGGAATAGGAGGCAATCGATGTCGACCCATGAACACGTGGAAGACCGACGCCGGCCTGGTCGCAAGCTCCCTTCGGTCCGCTTCGGGCTCGTATTGATCGGATTTCTCCTGATCGCCGGCACGTTATTGTTAACCGAGCACCGCGCGCACGTGCTTGGATTGTTGATTTGGCTTCCGATCCTGGCTTGTCCGTTGATGCACATGTTTATGCACGGCGGACACGGCGGGCATGGCAGCCACGGTGACCAAGATCAGCGCGGCAGGAGCGCGTCATGACCGACGAAGCACCCGCATACGGGTTGTGGGGTTTGGTCCTCATCAACTCCGTAGTTTTCGTTCTGTTTGCTTACAGTTTCTTCAAGCCGCGTACGCTGCGAGATTGGCGCTCATTCGGCGCATTCAGTGCGTTTCTCGTAGCACTGTTTGTGGAAATGTACGGATTCCCGCTCACGATCTACTTTATGGCGGGATGGCTGCAAAGCCGGTACCCCAACGTCGATTGGTTCTCGCACGATGCGGGTCATCTTCTCGAAATGATGTTCGGCTGGAAGGCCAACCCGCATGCAGGCCCGTTCCATATCCTGAGTTTTATCTTCATCGGCGGCGGCTTCATTCTGATCTCGGCTGCGTGGAAGGTTCTCTATGATGCCCAACAGAGACGCGCTCTCGCGACCACAGGCCCGTACAGTTACGTCCGCCATCCGCAATACGTCGGTTTTATCATGGTGATGTTTGGTTTTCTGTTGCAATGGCCGACGATCCTTACGCTGGCGATGTTTCCAGTACTCACATTCATGTACGTGAAACTGGCAAAGACGGAAGAGCGCGATTCCATTGCGGAGTTCGGGAGTGCGTACACGAAGTATACGAGTGACGTGCCAGGGTTTATTCCGAAACTCAGCCGTATATTTGGCCAGTCTTCACAGGGAGACTATCGCCGTAGCTAGGCCGACAGACTTCGAGGAGGATACTGATGACGCAGGCTGGATTGCGCAAAGCAGCGACCGCCATCACGCTCGGTTGTTTGTCCTTGCTTGTCATTGGCACGGCGATGGCGGCCAATAGTACAGAAGTCAAGACAAGTGGCGGGTTGACGGTTTACCTCGGCGTCGTGCCGGCCGAGATCGTCAAAGGACCGCCGCCTCATTCAGCGCAACCGCCCATGCACGGCCGCATCCCACGTGGTCCGCACGAATATCATGTGGTGACCGCAATTTTCGATGCTGCAACCGGAACACGGGTGTCTGATGCTTCCGTGTCGGCGCAGTTGTCCGGCGTCGGCCTGTCGGGCGAACGGAAGAATCTGGAACCGATGCAGTTATCCGGAACGACAACCTATGGCGCCTTTTTCAGTCTGCCTGGTCGCGATCTGTATACGATTCGCTTGGCCATCATGCGTCCCGGGGCCGGGCAACCTGTCACTATCGATTTTCGGTACGATCACCGTCGCTAAATGACGTGAACAGTCGGATGGTGGAGGTTCAATTGCACGACACCATCAATATTGATGCTTTGCTCCCCCGAGAGATGGCTGAGCGGGCAGAACACGTCGGCGTCGAAAAGACCCGCCTTGATCCAGTAAGGCTTGTTGCGCTTGCAGTCCTGGCGGGCGCGTTTATCGGGTTCGGCTCGATGTTTTCAGTCGCGGTTACGGCAGGCACGGAAAATACAGTTCCCTATGGACTGGCGCGTTTGATCGGAGGAGTCGTTTTCTCCCTTGGTCTCATTCTTGTGATCGTGGGCGGTGCCGAACTCTTCACCGGCAACAATCTGATGATCATGGCTTGCGCGAGCGGCAAGGTGAAGCCGGGCGAACTCCTGCGCGCGTGGCTGATCGTGTATGTCGGCAATTTCTTGGGAGCAGTTGGGCTGGCCATGTTGGTTTTTCTGACCGATGGTTACAGTCATGGCAACGGCGCGGTGGGGGTCGTGGCTCTCGGATCCGCCGAAGCAAAGGCGTCCTTCTCTGTCTTTCAGGCGCTAACTCATGGCGTACTGGCAAACGTGCTTGTCTGCCTGGCA
>DASSSM010000513.1:0-10511 GCA_035708425.1 Pseudolabrys sp. | reverse complement strand
CGACGCAATCAGATCATCTTTGCTGACAACACGATCACGATTTTCGATGAGATAGACGAGGATATCGAAAACCTGTGGCTCCAGAGCGACCGGAACGTCGCCCGCGCGCAACTCCCGGCGGTGGCAGTCCAACACATAATTATTGAATAAAAACAGCACGTTGTGCCCCGCAAACGGCCGTGAAACCCTACCGGTCGGCCCTCTAAAGCGAAATCAAGACTTCCTCAAGAACAAATCAAGCGGGACTCAAAGTCTTTCGACCGCGAAGGGCGCATTCATGCTGCCGAAAACGAATGGAGCATGTGATGGAATTGCACACGATCAGGCGCTTTGGGGTCGATATCTACCGTTATCGCAGGGAAGCGCTGGCCCTCCGCGCGCAAACCAGAACGGAATTCTTCCGGAGCGCCGGCCGCGTTTTTCGCCCGGTGATTCTTGCAATCATCGCCACATATCTGTCCATTCGCGTGATCGCCCCCTCGGCGGCGGCTGAAGTTCCTGAGACACTCGCCGCTCTCGGCGAGACGCTGATCGCGATGACTCATGCGACTGGCGCGCAAATCTACGAGTGCAAGATAAATTCTGACGGCAAATTGGTCTGGCAGTTTCGCGAGCCGATCGCAACGCTGATAGTCGATGGCAAGACCGTCGGCCGCCATTTTGCGGGACCGGTCTGGGAGATGGCGGACGGCAGCGCCGTGAGCGCCAAGGTTTCGGCGCAGGCGCCGGGCGCGACCACGAACGATATCCCGCTTCTGAGACTGGATGTCGCAGCCCGGCATGGATCCGGACTTCTCAGTGGCGTCACAACGATTCAACGTTTGAATACGCGCGGTGGCCGTGCCGACATGGCCTGCGATTCACCGGGAACATTCCTGAGCGTGCCGTACAGCGCGGACTACGCTTTCTACAAGAAGGCTGCCGCCGATCTGCGGTCTCATTGACCGCGGCTGTCATCCAAAACAGAGGACGCAATGGAAATACAGGTCAATAATATTCATCGCCGCAGTAACGGCACCATCGATACCGATTTCTATCGGCAGAAGGCCTTCCTGTTGCGGCGGGAGACCACGAATCAAATCCTGCGCCGGTTGGGACGCTCCGTCCTGCCGCGGCTGATTGGCGCAATCGCGATCCTCGTAAGCTACGTTCTGTTTTTGCCACGTAATCCGTTGCCGCAAGGCGCAGGTCCGACGTTCGCGCCGGCCAAGGTCTCTCTGCTGCCGGGTTCACTGAAAACGCCAAAGTGGAATCACCGCAGTCAATAGGAGATGTTCATGGGAAAACTCGTCGCGTTTCTGTATGGCATTGTAGCCTATCTCGTCTTCGCAGTTGTCATTGTGTACTCGCTCGGCTTTGTAAGCGGGCTGGTGGTGCCGAAAACGATCGATTCGGGTTCCGCCGGGTCGCTCGTGGAGTCCACCGTTATCAACATTGTGCTGATGACGATTTTCGCCCTGCAACACAGCGTCATGGCACGGCCTCAATTCAAGAAGTGGTGGACGACGATCGTCCCGAAATCCGTCGAGCGCAGCACCTACGTGCTGTTCGCCAGCCTGGCCCTCGCGCTCGTGTTCTGGCAGTGGCGACCGATTCCCGGCGTGGTGTGGGAGGTTAAGCAGCCCACGATCGCAGCATTCCTCCTGTATCTCGGCGTGTCCGGCTGGGTGCTGGTCTTCATCAGCACGTTCATGATCAATCACTTCGAGCTGTTCGGGCTGCATCAGGTCGCCAACAATCTCGCGGGCAAGCCGATGCCGCCGGTGAAGTTCAAGACGCCGATGCTGTACAACGTCGTCCGGCACCCGATTTATCTCGGCTTCATCATCTTCGTCTGGGCAACACCCGTGATGACGGCCGGCCACCTGCTGTTTGCCGCGGTCGTGACGGCTTACATCTTTGTCGGGATCGCGCTCGAGGAACATGACCTGATTGCCGTGTTCGGCGACGAGTATCGCCGCTACCGCCAGCGGGTGGCGATGATCGTTCCCTTCATCGGACGATCGTCCTGAGCTAACGGGGCCGGCGGGCGGCGGATCCCCTTAACCGAAGGTTGTCCCCGCAACCCCGCCGCTGCCGGTCTCGTTTCACCCGCTAGGTGTCCTCTGCTAACGTCAGCTGACGCATAGCAAAGGACAGTTTTATGGCTGTGAGTGAGGTCGCCGGGCGAGAGCGCAATGCCGGCGCAATCAAGAAAGCCATTGCGGCTCTAACTGCCGCCTTCGGCAACCGAGTGGTGACGTCGCAGGCCGTACGCGAGCAGCACGGCAATACCGTCACCTGGATAGCAAATCAGCCGCCCGACGCCGTCGTCTTTCCGCAGAGCACAGAAGACGTGCAGAAGACGGTGCGGATCTGCGCCGAAAACGGCGTGGCAGTCATCCCGTACGGCGTCGGCACCTCGCTCGAAGGCCACGTCAACGCGCCGGTGGGCGGCGTGTCGATCGATTTCCGCGACATGAACAAGGTTCTTGCCGTGCATGCCGAGGATCTCGATTGCGTTATCGAGCCCGGCATCACCCGCAAGGCCCTCAATGAGCAGCTGCGCGACAGCGGGCTGTTCTTCCCGATCGATCCGGGCGCCGACGCTTCGCTCGGGGGCATGGCGGCCACGCGCTGCTCCGGCACCAATGCGGTGCGTTACGGTACGATGAAGGACAATGTCCTCGCACTCAAAGTGGTGCTGGCGAACGGAGAGGTGATCGACACCGCACGCCGCGCGAAGAAGACCTCGGCGGGCTACGACCTCACCCGGCTGATGATCGGATCGGAAGGCACGCTCGGCGTCATTACGCAACTGACGTTGAGGCTGTCCGGCATTCCGGAAGCGATCTCAGGCGGGATTTGCCCCTTTCCGTCCGTGGAAGCCTGCTGCAATACCGCAATACACACGATTCAGTCCGGCATTCCGGTGGCGCGGATCGAACTGCTCGATGCGCTGCAGGTCAGGGCGGTCAATCTGCATTCCAAGCTCGGGCTGGCGGAAACGCCGATGCTGTTCCTTGAATTTCACGGCACCGAGGCATCGGTCGCCGAGCAATCAAAGCGATTCGGTGAGATCGCGGCGGAATTCGGCGGTGGCCCCTTCACCTGGACGACGCGGCCGGAGGAGCGCACTAAATTGTGGGAGGCCCGCCACCACGCGGCACTGTCGAACTTTGCGCTGCGGCCGGGCGCCGCAATGGTCCCGACCGATGTTTGCGTGCCGATTTCGCGGCTGGCGGAATGCGTCACCGAAACGCAACGCGACATTGCGGAAAGCCGCATTCTTGCGCCGATCGTCGGCCACGTCGGCGACGGTAATTTTCATCTGACGCTCCTTGTCGACATGGACGATGCCGATGAGGTCAGGCGCGCCAAGGCCCTTTCGGAAAGGCTGGTCGAACGTGCGCTTGCGATGGACGGGACCTGCACTGGCGAACACGGGGTCGGGCAAGGGAAAATGAAGTATCTGGTAGCCGAGCACGGCGCGGCCGCGCTGGCGGTCATGGCCTCGATCAAGCGCGCCCTCGATCCGCAAAACATCATGAACCCGGGTAAGATCGTCGCACTGAGCTGAGACCTGCGCGCTTGTCGCCGACATTGGCGCGGCAAATGTTCCGCGACACAGATTTGCCGACAAGAGCGGCAAATCTGGCCTATATTTCATTGAATGTGAGCGCGAACGGATGCCGGATGCGGCCTGGCGCTGGAGTTGGTGTTGCAAACCACACTGCTCGGATTGGCGATTGCGATCATCCTGGCGCTCGTCGCGGCGCTGGTAGGGCCGCTGCTGGTCGACTGGAGCAGTCATCGCACTCTGTTCGAAGCTGAGGCGAGCCGGTTGATCGGTGTCAACGTGCGTGTGACGGGCGGCATCGACGCGCGGTTGCTGCCGTCGCCGCGTCTCACGCTGCACGAAATCCAGATCGGCGATGGCAGCGAAACGGTCCGCGCTCGTTCGCTCGGCGTCGAATTCGCGCTCGGCTCGCTCATGCGTGGTGAATGGCGTGCCGCCGAGCTTCATCTTGTCGGGCCACAGGTTCGTCTGGGCCTGGATTCATCCGGGCGATTGCAGGCGCCGAATCTGGCGATGACTTTCAAGCCGGACGAATTGTCGATCGATCGGCTCAGCATTGAAGACGGCACGGTGGTGCTCACCGACGCGGCCAGCGGCACAAGCCTCACGCTCGGACGGGCTTGGTTCAACGGAGAAGCGCGGTCACTTGTCGGCCCGGTGAAGGGCGAGGGGGCGGTCACGGTCGCCGGCGCGCTTTATCCCTACCGGCTCGCTTTGGGCCGCGTTAGCGAGGGGGGTACGCTCAAGCTGCACCTGAACGTGGATCCCACTGATTATTCGCTCAATTTCGAGGCCGATGGCACCCTGGCGTTTGCCGGCAACATGCCAGGATTCGATGGAACGCTCGGCCTGGCGCGGCCGGTCGGCATCGGCCTGCGCCGGCCAGGGCCTGCGGCCGGCGATGTAACGCAGCCGTGGCGCGTCGGCGGGAAGATCAAAGCAACGGCCCAGTCGGCCCTGATACAGGACGTCGAATTCCAGTACGGCTCAGAGGAGCAGGGGTTCCGGCTGACCGGCGTGGCCGACTTCAAATTCGGCGCGAAGCCGCGGTTCAACGGGGTCTTGTCCGGACGGCAGATCGATGCCGACCGGGCTGTTTCCGGGGGTGGTGGCGGGAAACAGGCGCCTGCGGCCGTGATACGCCAGCTTCTTGCGCTCGGAACAAGCGCATTCCGCACATCGCTGCCGGTGCAGCTTGGCATCGGCATCGATCAGGTGACTCTCGGCGGCAACAGCTTGCAGAATCTGCGCGGCGATATCACGAGCAATGCAAGCGGATGGAGCCTCGATCGTCTGGAATTCCGCGCGCCGGGTTTGACCCAGGTGCGGCTCAGCGGGCGTCTCGCCGTCGGCAATGACGGTGTTGCTTTTTCGGGGCCGGCACAAATCGACTCGTCCGATCCGAGAGCCCTGGCGCTCTGGCTCGAAGGGCGGGGAGATACCACGCAAGGCGATATTCGTCCGTTGAGCCTGCACGGCGATGTCACGCTTGCCAGCGATAGAATTGCGGTTGAGCAGCTCAAGGCCGAATTCGATCGCAGGCCTGTGACGGGTCGGCTTGGCTACACGCTCGCTTCCGCCGAGCGGCCGGCGAAGCTCGACGCGGAGCTGAAGGCGCCGCAGCTTGATATTGACGCGGCGCTTGGTTTTGGCCGCGCGCTGCTCGCCGGCTCCATGCTCGAACGTCCGCGCGAGATGACGCTTGTGATCGAAATCGGGCGTGCCTTGTTCAGCGGGATCGATGCGGGAAACGCGCGCGTGCATATGCATGTCGACCCGGATGGACTGCAGGTCGACCGGCTGACGATCGGCGACATCGGCGGAGGAAGCTTCAGCGCGGCGGGCCGCATCGAAACGAAGGGAAACGTGCCGCGCGGCTCATTCGCCGTCGATCTGGAAACGACGAAAGCTGCAGCGATCGCCACGATCGTAGAAAAGGTCGTGCCGGAGGGGATTGCATCTGCCGTGAGAATTCTCGATCGGGTTGGGCGCGCAAAGCTGCACGGGACCCTTGATGTCGCAGGCGACGACAAGACGTCGGCGACGACCGCGCGGGTGGCTGTGACGGGGACGCTCGATGAACTGCGTCTCGATGCGCGTGCGCGCGTCAGTGGCGATTGGCAGTCCCGCAGCGTATCCTTGGTCGAGATGAATGCGACCGTCGATGCGACGGTGGGATCCTTGGTGAAATTTGCCAAGCTCGATGAGGTCGTCGCATCAGGCAATGGTCCGGCGCAGCTGAAGGCCAGCCTGAAGGGGCCGGTCGGCGGCGACCTTACATTCGATGTTCAAGTGGCGGGGGAGGGCTTGGCGGCAAGACTCACCGGCAAGGGAAAAGCGCCTGCGACGGGCCGCATCCAGGGCGATGCTTTGGTGGAGGTGCGCGAGGCCCGTCTGAAGCCGCTACGACCGGGACCGGTTGCCGCCAACGCAGGCCAGCTTCCGTTCAGATTGTCGTCGCGCGTTGCGCTTGCGGCGGGCGCTCTCACGTTTGACGATATCGATGCAAAATTGGGCGCCTCGACCATTCATGGCCGCTTTCGCATCGACGATGCTTCTCCTCGGCGTGTTGAAGGTGCCCTTGATGCGAATGTCGCCGATAGTGGAAGTCTGCTCGCCATTGCCATCGGCTTGCCGCGCGCCGTGAAAGATGGACCAGGTTGGTCTTGGTCGAGCGAGCCGTTCAGTCCCGGATTGTTCGGCAGGTTTGCTGGCGAGATTGCATTCAGGTTTGGCCGCGTGGAGCTATTGCCGAATGTCAACGGACGCGACCTGCGCGGCACGGTCCGTTTCGGTGGCGACAACATCGCGCTGGACGGCGCCGGTGAGATGGCGGGCGGCAAGCTCGCCGGCATCATTACGTTCCGTAATGTGCAAGATGGCCTGGACGCGCATGTGAAAATGTCGCTTGCGGGTGCGGATGCCGCCGCGTTGTTCTCCGGTGTGGTGCGGCCGCCGGTTGCCGGGTTGCTGAATCTGAATCTGGAAGGCGAGGCGACCGGCCTGAGCGCGGTTGCGCTCGTCGGCTCTGCAAAGGGATCGGGCAAGATCGAGCTGACAGATGCTCAGTTGGCCGGTCTCGATCCGCGGACTTTCGACGCCGTAACCCGTGCCGTCGATCAGGGCCTCGCGATCGAGCAGGGTCGTATTGCCGACGTCGTACGCAAGTCGATCGGCAGCGGCCGGCTATCGGTCCGGCGCGCGGAATCGGCCCTGACGGTAAGCGCCGGGCAAATCCGTCTCAGCAAGCCGATCATCGACAGCAAGGACGCAGCGCTGTCTGTCGCCGGCGCTTTCGATCTAACCGACGGCCTGATTGATGCACGGCTGGTGCTGTCCGGCCAGAGCGAGGCCGCCGGCGCGCGCCCGGACATCTTCATCGCCCTGAAGGGGCCGATGCCGGACGTTTCGTACAACATTGATGTGTCGGCCCTCACCGGGTGGCTCACCCTGCGAGCTGTCGAGAATCAGACAAAGCGGTTACGTGCGATCGAACCCGCCCCGCCACACCCGGCGGCCCGGCCAGCGCCGAAAATCAATTCGGCACCGCCATTGCCGGCGCCGACCGACATAAAGCCGGCGCCCAAGCCACGAAATGTAGGCCGGCCCGCAGCGTCAGTCGGCACGCAGAACTGAGTGGATGACGCGCGCACCCGGTATATCGCGGGTATCGCTGTGCATGCTGCTGTGATCGTCGGCACCATGCACACGATAGTGGTCGAGAACGAAAAGACGTATCGCTGATGACAAATTGCCGTGACGGCGATCAGTGTCGATAGAAGCGACCAAGTCTGACAGCGTCACCTCTCTACCGGTAGCGATTTCCTTCAGTCCCTTCCAAAACGCGTCTTCGAGACTGACGCTCGTTTTGTGTCCCGCAATAACAATCGAACGTTTGACAACCGGAGATTTCATCGGCGGTCCCCTTTTTCAATCCGGCGCCGGTCGAGGTCGCGGCTGGCCTTGGCTTGCTGCGCAGCTTCGAGCTTTCGGAGATGTTTCGGCTGGCCGAAAGCCAGGCGATTGGCCTGGGCAGTCTGATCACGCTTCTGCCGTTTCGCTTGCTTGCGGACGGTCCGAAGATTGATCACCTCAGCCATTCCGTGTCCTCTACGGTAACCAGCGAGTTTCAGTTCTACGTTCAGCTAACTACAAACCTTCGCCGGCAAATGCGCCCATACGTTGGCGGAAACGTGCCTTTACGGCGAACTTCACAAGATTGAACGCGACACTGCTGGGCTGTTTGAGGGCGGAGTTCAATACACGGTTAGTTGATTACAAAACTCCATCAAATGAATCCTCACGAGCATCAGTAGAAACAAACTGGGAATATCCTAGGAAACTTTGGGATTCCCAAATAACATTCACGCTCGGCCTTGCTATACTGGCGAAGACATAAAAAATATGGCCTGCGAAACTCTACGGTAACTTTCTGCGCCCGCGTCATTTGACGTAAAGAAGCTCCTTAATAGTACCGGGTTACGTTCCGCGCGCCCGCACGAATACATAAGTCCCGATTGTTCCCGAGAAGTCAGGTTGTCGATGGAACTCAGTGCGGCCTGGTCATTTTTTCGGGCCGGACGAGGCGATCAAATTCGGCCGCCGTGACGAAACCTAAGCGAATCGCTTCCTCGCGCAACGTCGTTCCATTGGCGTGCGCCGCCTTCGCGACCTGAGCGGCCCTGTCATATCCGATTTTTGGGGAGAGGGCGGTGACGAGCATAAGAGAGCGCTCCATCAGTTCGCGGATGCGCGCTTCGTTGGCGCGTATTCCGACGACGCAATTGTCGGTGAAGGAGACGACGGCGTCGCCGAGCAGTCGGATCGATTGCATCATGCAATAGGCGAGCAACGGCTTATACACGTTGAGTTCAAAATGCCCCTGGCTGCCCGCGACTGTAATGGCCGTTTGATTTCCGAACACCTGGCAGCAGACCATCGTCAGCGCTTCGCTTTGCGTCGGATTGGTCTTGCCGGGCATAATTGAAGATCCAAGCTCGTTGCTTGGAAGGATTAATTCGCCGAGGCCGGAGCGCGGACCAGATCCCATAAGGCGAATATCGTTCGCGATCTTGAACAGGGCCGTGGCGGCGGAGTTGATAGCGCCATGCGCGAACACATAGGCGTCATGGCCGGCCATGTGTTCGAACTTGTTGGGTGCGCTCGTGAACGGCAACCTCGTCAGTTGAGCGACCCGCTTCGCAAAGGCCTTTGCAAATCGCGGTTTGGAGTTCAGACCGGTGCCGACGGCGGTGCCGCCTTGCGCAAGCGGATAGAGTTCGCGCTGCGCCAGCGTCAGCCGCGCAAGAGATGATTTCACTTGCGCGGCATAGCCGGAGAATTCCTGTCCGAGGGTGACCGGCGTCGCATCCATTGTGTGCGTGCGGCCGATCTTGATGATCTTGGAAAATTCCTTCGCCTTTTTGTCGAGCGCCCGAAGCAGGTGCGCCAGCGCAGGTTTGAGCTGGCGCTCGATTTCGATGGCCGCCGCGATATGCATCGCGGTCGGAATCGAATCGTTCGACGACTGGCTCATGTTGACGTGATCGTTTGGATGGACCGGCGCCTTTGCGCCGAGCTGGCCACCCAGCTTTAGGTTCGCTGCATTGGCGATCACTTCGTTGACATTCATGTTCGTTTGCGTGCCGGAGCCGGTTTGCCACACCAGCAACGGGAAGTGTTCGTCCAGGTTGCCGTCGGCGATCTCTTGGGCCACAGCGGCAATGGCTGACGCGCGTTTCCGGTCGAGCGAACCGAGATCGCGATTGACCTCAGCCGCTGCACGCTTGATCAGGCCGAGGGCATGCACGATTTCGCTCGGCATGCGTTCTGTGCCGATGCGAAAGTTATGCAGCGATCGCTGCGTCTGGGCTCCCCACAGTCTGTTCGCGGGAATTTTCAGTGGCCCGAACGCGTCGCTTTCGACGCGTGGTCTTGAGGACCGATCACCAGTCTTGGCCATCTGACTTGATCCGTCGTACGGGCGTACCGTCGAAACTATGCCGAATAACGGCCGGCACAAGTCCGGTCGCCGACGAGGCCGGCAACGCTATTTTTTACGGAAGCGATCGAGCCTGACCACTTCGCCGCCGCCAGTCGGCTTTTCAGGCTTTTCGCGTTTTGGTGAGGATGCGGGCGCAGTCGCGCGGGCGGTAGGCGCATCGGCTGCCGGGGCCGGCGGCGGATTGCTCGGGGATCGCTTTTTCTTGCTCACGGGCTCCTGCACGTTGGCAGGTGTGGATCGTTCCTCGCCTTCGGCGGCCTCCTCGAACTGGAGACCGAACTGCACCGACGGGTCAAAGAAGCCGTTGATGGCCTCAAACGGCACCGTGAGGCGCTCCGGAACCCCGCCGAAAGAAAGCCCCACCTCGAAATCGTCTTCGCTGACTTTCAGGTCCCAGAATTGATGCTGGAGGATGATGGTCATCTCGTCCGGATACTGCGCGCGCAGCCGATCCGACATGTGCACGCCGTCGGCCTTTGTGTCGAACGAGATGTAGAAATGATGATCGCCAGGCAGGCCTTTCTTGGCCGTGTCGGTCAGCACGCTGCGCACCACCCCGCGCAGTGCCTGCTGGGTCAGAAGGTCATAGCGGATCTGGTCAGTCATGTGGGTGAGCGCCGTGATGGATTCGCACAATGCTAGCGCGGCCCATGCGCTCCGCGCTATCCCTGAGCGGCCCCGCAAAGCCGCATTGTCATAAACGGATACCGCGCCGCCCTATGAGAAGTGGAGGCTTCTGTTGCCAGGTGCCTCCGGACCCCGCCTGACGGAGCTTAACCCGTCAGGGCTTTAGTTCGGTCTTTCAAACCGCTTACGCGGCCTGAGCAACCGGAGCATAGTTGTCGTTTGCAACTATGAAATGGCCCGATAACGGCGGAACCATGCCGAGCAAAAGTCCGCCCTTTACGCCCTCGTCGATCCTATTTCGCCCCCGCCGAAGCCCGTGCC
>DASSSM010000512.1:0-3922 GCA_035708425.1 Pseudolabrys sp. | reverse complement strand
CTTAAGCCTCGCGTGTTGCAAGCGTGTTGCACGGAGTTTCCGGGAGTGTTTGGGAACGTCAGGAAATCAGCGGAAATAAACGAGAACAAATGCAACATGCAGCAACACGGAAATCGGACTACGCATTGCGCTAAGCTGTTGAAAATATGGCGACCCCGGCTGGATTCGAACCAGCGACCCTCAGCTTAGAAGGCTGATGCTCTATCCGGCTGAGCTACGGGGTCGGTACCTCACGGTTTACCTGCCTCGAACGACCGATGCCATGACTGGCGAAAAACATTTTCAATCGCGTTACGGCGGGAGTTGTGGATGCCGGGAGCTGCAATTGGCGCCCGCCAGTGCAGGGGCATTTCTATTGTTAGATTAAACCCTTAGCGTAATTCTTTAAGTAGCTCATCCAACTTTTGAGGATATTGGCCAAGCCGATTGATCGTCGTATCAATTCCAGTGCCCAGGCGGTTTGCCGCACCGGCTGGAGGGGGTGTTGCATCTTTTCGGCCATGTCCTCGACACCATCCGGACCTGAAATGAGGGCTGCGGCGAACCGCTGCCGCGGGAGGGTTCATTCGATGCGCTGTTTCGTTCGCGCCGGCCTGGCGGCCGCGCTCGTTGCTTTTGTCTTTTCGCCTGCGCTCGCGGCGGACAAAGCGTTCAAGCAGAGCGGGCTGGACGAGGCGGCGATCAAGCTCGAAGCGCAGATCAAGAGCGACGCCGGCAATGTTGGAAAGCCTGCCGCCACGCTGCGGCGCGATGCCGATGCCGCCTTCCAGAAGAACGATTTCCGCGCCGGCATGCTGGTGCTCGGCCAGCTTGTCGCCGCCGCGCCGGACGATGCGACGAGCTGGCTGCGGCTGTCGCGCGCGGTGCTGCAGATCAAGCCGCGCGATGACCGGGAAAAGGCGCTGTTGCTCGATCGTGCTTCAACCGCCGCCTACATCGCCTACCAGCGCGCGCGCGACCGCAACGTCGAAGCCGACAGCCTGTCGGTCCTCGGCCGCACGCTGGGGGACCGTCAACAATGGCGCGGCGCACTCGATTCCCTGCGCCTGTCGCTCGAGCTGAAGGAAACGGCCGACCTTCGCAGCCAGTACGAAAAACTGCGCGCCGAGCATGGGTTCAGGCTGCTCGACTATACGGTCGATTCCGATTCGATTTCACCGCGCGCCTGCTTCCAGTTCTCCGAGGAGCTGCCGGGCAGGCGCACCGACTTCTCTCCTTTTGTCGCCGTTGCGGGTATCGAAAGGCCTGCGATCGCCGCAAGCGAGAAGCAGCTTTGCGTCGAAGGCCTCAAGCACGGCGAACGATACGCGGTGACGTTGCGTGCGGGCCTGCCATCCGTGGTCAAAGAAACGCTCGCGAAATCGGCCGAGTTCACGATCTTCATGCGTGACCGCAAGCCCTTCGTGCGATTTTCCGGCAAGGCTTATGTGCTGCCGCGCACCGGGCAGCGCGGCATTCCGGTGCTCAGCGTCAACACCCAGGCGGTGACGCTGTCGATCTACCGGATCGGCGATCGCAATCTGGTCGACACGCTCCTCGGTTACGACTTTCAGCGCAACCTGAGCCGCTATCAGGCGGAGCGGCTGGGCAACGAGCGCGGCGCCAAGGTGTGGAGCGGCGAGCTTGCCGTCGAGTCGAAGCTCAATACCGAAGTGACGACCGCTTTCCCGCTCGATCAGGCGGTCAAGGATCTCGGTCCCGGCATTTACGCCATGACGGCGGAGCCGAAGGACGCGGTGTCGAACGACTACGGCCAGCAGGCCACGCAATGGTTTGTCGTCTCGGATCTCGGGCTCACGGCCTATACGACGCACGACGGTATCGACGTCTTTGTCCATTCACTCGCGACGGCCGATCCGCGCGGCAGCGTCGAGGTGCGCCTGATGGCGCGCAACAACGAGCAGCTCGCCGTCCGGCAGACCGATCGCAACGGCTTTCTTCATTTTGAGGCGGGTCTGGCGCGGGGTGAAGGCGGGCTCGCGCCTGCGGCGATCGTCGCGGCCGAGAAGAACGACTACGCTTTTCTGAGCCTGAAATCGCCCGCCTTCGATCTGTCCGATCGCGGTGTCGCGGGCCGCGCAATCCCGGCCGGACTCGATGCCTTCGTCTACACGGAGCGCGGCGTTTATCGCACCGGCGAGAGCGTCGCCATAACCGCGCTCCTGCGTGATGCGCGCGGCGCGGCGGCGCTGAACGTGCCGTTGACCGTGGTGGTCGAACGGCCCGATGGCGTTGAATACAAACGCGCTGTTGTGGCCGACGGCGGCCTCGGCGGACGCTCGCTGACGGTGCCGATCGTCGCCTCGGCCTCGACCGGAACGTGGCGGGTGGCGGCCTACACCGATCCGAAGCGGCCGCCGGTCGGCGAAACCACCTTCATGGTCGAGGACTATGTCCCCGACCGCATCGAATTCTCACTGACATCGCCGGCCAAGGGAATTTCACGCACCGCGCCGGCGCAGCTCAGCGTGGACGGTCATTTCCTTTATGGCGCACCGGCTTCCAAGCTCGATCTTTCCGGAGAAATCACGGTCGGTGTTGCAAAGGAGCGCACCGGGTTCCCGGGCTATGTCTTCGGCCTGTCCGACGACGAAGTTACTGCCGCTCGCGAAGAGCTGGATGACCTGCCGGCCACCGACGCATCGGGCAAGGCGACGTTTCCGGCGAAGCTCGACGAGCTGCCTGCCAGCACGCGCCCACTGGAGGCGCAAATTACGGTCAGAATGGCGGAGTCCGGCGGCCGGGCCGTCGAGCGCAAGCTGACTTTGCCGGTGACGCCCGACGCGCCGATGATCGGCATCAAGCCGATGTTCTCCGGGCGCTCGCTCGCGGACGGAGCCAATGCCGACTTCGACATCGTCATGGCGGCGCCCGACGGCACGACGCTCGCGCGGCCGGCGCTGCGGTACGATTTGCTGAAGGTAGAGACCAGCTATCAGTGGTACCGGCAGAACGGACAGTGGGAATACGAGCCGATCAAGCGCACCGAGCGCATTGCGAACGGCACGGTTGATGCCACTGCCGACAAGCCGGTGCGGCTATCGCTGCCGGTGAAATGGGGCCGCTATCGCCTGGAAGTCTCGACCGGCGAACCGAACGGCGCCATCACGTCGATCGGATTCGATGCGGGCTTCTATGCGGATGCGTCGGCGGACACGCCCGATCTGCTCGAAGTCGCCCTCGACAAGCCGGACTACAAGCCCGGCGAGACGATGAACGTCTCGGTGACCGCACGGAACGCGGGCCGGCTGACCGTGAATGTCTTCACCGATCGGCTCGTCGCCAGCCAGTCGCAGGACGTCAAGCCCGGCGCTGCGCGTGTGAGCCTTAACGTGGGCCGCGACTGGGGCACGGGCGCTTACATGGTCGCAACATTGCGACGTCCGCTCGACGCGCCGGCACAACGCATGCCAGGCCGCGCCATCGGCGTGCAATGGGTCTCCATCGATAAAGTCGCGCACACGCTCGCCATCGACATGAAATTGCCGGCGACGATGCGTCCGAGTTCGACGCTGAGCGTGCCGATCAAGCTTGCCGGCCTGATCGCGGGCGAGGAAGCCCGCGTTGTCGTTGCAGCAGTCGATGTCGGCATCCTCAACCTCACGAACTACAAGCCGCCGGCGCCAGATGACTATTACCTCGGCCAGCGTCGGTTGACCGCCGAGATCCGCGATCTCTACGGCCAATTAATCGACGGCATGCAGGGCGTGAAAGGGCAGATACGATCGGGCGGCGATTCCGCCGGGGTGGAGCTCTCCGGCTCTCCGCCGACGCAGGCGCCGCTCGCCCTTTATTCCGGCATCGTCACGGTCGACCCCGACGGCGGCGCGCAGGTTCAATTCGACATCCCGGCCTTCGCCGGCAGCGTTCGCGTGATGGCGGTGGCATGGACCAAAGAAAAGGTCGGCAAGGCAGCCGGCGA
>DASSSM010000511.1:0-3043 GCA_035708425.1 Pseudolabrys sp. | reverse complement strand
TTAACCCACGCTTCCTTCCAGAGAGATCGAGATCAGCTTCTGCGCTTCCACCGCGAATTCCATCGGCAGCTGCTGCAGCACGTCCTTGACGAAGCCGTTGACGACCAGCGCGGTCGCTTCCTCCGCCGACATGCCGCGCTGGCGGCAATAGAACAGCATGTCCTCGGAGATTTTCGAGGTTGAGGCTTCGTGTTCGAACACGGTGGAGGCATTCTTCGCCTCGATATATGGCACGGTATGCGCGCCGCACTGATCCCCGATGAGCAGCGAATCGCAGTTCGTGAAATTGCGCGCGCCCTTGGCCTTGCGGTGCGCAGACACAAGCCCGCGATAGGTATTGTTCGACTTGCCCGCCGCGATGCCCTTGGAGATGATGCGGCTGACCGTGTTCTTGCCGAGATGCAGCATCTTGGTGCCGCTGTCGACCTGCTGGCGGCCGTTCGAAATGGCGATCGAATAGAACTCGCCGCGCGAGTTGTCGCCGCGCAGAATGCAACTCGGATATTTCCAGGTGATGGCGGAGCCGGTCTCGACCTGGGTCCATGAGATCTTCGAGTTCTTGCCGCGGCAGTCGCCGCGCTTGGTGACGAAATTGAAGATGCCGCCCTTACCTTCGGCATCGCCCGGATACCAGTTCTGCACCGTCGAATACTTGATCTCGGCATCGTCGAGCGCGACAAGCTCGACCACGGCCGCATGCAGCTGGTTTTCGTCGCGCATCGGCGCGGTGCAGCCCTCGAGATAGCTCACATATGCGCCTTTGTCGGCGATGATGAGCGTGCGCTCGAACTGACCAGTATTCGCTTCGTTGATGCGGAAATAGGTCGACAATTCCATCGGGCAGCGCACGCCCTCCGGCACGTACACAAACGAGCCGTCGGAGAACACCGCCGAATTGAGCGTCGCGAAGAAATTGTCCGAGGTCGGGACGACCGAGCCGAGATATTTCTTCACCAATTCGGGATGCTCGCGGATAGCCTCCGACATCGGCATGAAGATTACGCCGGCCTTCTTCAACTCTTCCTTGAAGGTGGTGGCGACCGAAACGGAATCGAACACGGCATCGACGGCGACGCGGCCTGAACGGAAATCGCCGCCGGTCGTCTCGTCGTCAAGCGCGCTCGGCTCGCCCTGCTTGCGTACGCCTGCGAGGATCTCCTGCTCTTTCAGCGGTATGCCGAGTTTTTCGTAAGTCTTGAGAATTTCCGGATCGACTTCATCGAGCGAAGCCAATGCCTTTTTCTTTGGCGCCGAATAGTAATAGGCGTTTTGGTAATCGATCTTGGGATAGTCGACGCGCGCCCAGGTCGGCTCGCGCATGGTCTGCCATCGCTTATAAGCTTCCAGCCGCCAGTCCAGCATCCATTGCGGCTCGCCTTTCTTGGCCGAAATGAAACGGACGGTGTCTTCCGACAGGCCTTTGGGGGCCTTCTCGGATTCGATATCGGTGACGAACCCATATTTATATTGGTCAACGTCGATACGGCGGACCTGGTCGACGGTCTCTTGTACGGCCGGCATTCTTCCCTCCGCTCACGGTTGCAAGGACCGCGGGTTGGATTTGTCGGTTATGGTCGGTTCGCTTTGTGCGTCGCGATCAATCCTGGTTAGCGCCGCCTCAGGCGGCATTTGCCTGCTTGTTAAGTAATGACGAAACCACCTTATTCCAAGCAGTTAGCAAGGCATCGACATCGGATTCCGTCGTGTTCCAGCCCAGGCTGACGCGCACGGCTCCCTTCGTAAGCGCGGGTTCCACGCCCATTGCCGCCAGTACATGCGAGGCCTGTACCTTCCCCGACGAGCATGCGGCCCCGGAGGATACGGCTATCCCATTGAGGTCGAAAGCAATAATCGCCGTTTCCGCCTTCAGGCCGGGAACCGCGAACATTGTTGTGTTAGGCAGACGCGGGGCATTCGCACCAAAAACAATCGCCTCGGGCGTTGCCACCTTCAGCACCACCTCAAACCGGTCGCGCAAGGCCGTCATACGGGCAGCGTCCCCCTGCCTTGCGCTGGCCGCTGCTGCACAGGCCGCCCCGAAGCCGGCAATACCGGCGACATTCTCGGTGCCGCCGCGCAAGCCGCGTTCCTGCCCGCCGCCGCGAATTAACGGGTCGGTGATTTGAATTTCACCGCGTCGGATCAAGGCACCGGCGCCCTGCGGTCCGCCAATCTTATGCGAAGACACGGTGAGTAGATCGGCTTCAAGCTCGCCGATTGTACAGTCGATACGACCGGCGCCCTGCACGGCATCCACATGCAGCACGCCGCCGATGGCATGGACGATCTCAGCGACGTCGCGGACCGGTTGGATTACGCCAGTCTCGTTGTTGGCTTGCATGACCGACACCAGCGGCCGCTTCGCCTTCGAGATACACTGCTTCGCCGCATCCAAGTCGATCAGTCCATCGTGTCGGACCGGAAGGAGTTCGACGCGGTCCGCCGGGAAGCGGCCACCGCACAGTACAGAGGGATGCTCTATGGCCGACACGAAGAGGAAGTCGCGCGGCTCCTTGCGACCGCCAACTTCCAACGCCGGCGTCAGAGCCAACGTGTTGGCTTCGGTTGCACCGCTCGTGAAGGTGACGTTCTCCGCCTCGGCACCCACTAGGTTAGCGACCTTTTCGCGCGCCTCCTCGACCAAATGGCGAGCGACGCGACCTTCCGCGTGCACCGAAGACGCGTTGCCCGTCAGGCCCAGGGCGACAATTACGGCCTCGTGCGCCTGCCCCCGAAGTGGAGCCGTCGCGTTCCAATCGAAATACCTGCGTTCAGCCATAATGGTGGCCAGTATTCAGTTACCGTTGTTGCCTCTGGACCCGCAAAAAGCTTGCTTTTTGCCCTGCGGGTTGTGGTAGAAGCCCGAAATCACCCGGCCCTTATAGCGTGAGTTGCAGCTGGGGACAGCGGAAATCATATAATTAGAATAATTCTAAACTAGTTGCACCGGTTCGTTAAAGTCCTTCCGGAGCGCAACAAAATCGTGTCGCCGCACCCGGCGAACTCATCCGAGGTTGAGAGCAATGCCTGAAATTATATTTGC
>DASSSM010000510.1:0-3551 GCA_035708425.1 Pseudolabrys sp. | reverse complement strand
ACGCCGACCCGCTCGCCGCCCTGCACGAGCACTTCGGCCAACGCGAAGGCCACCACAAGCGCGCGCTCGATCTTGCTGTCTTTCGCCAGAGCAGAAGAAAACGTCATCGAAGGCGACCGGTCGGGCCAAATCCACACTGTGTGCGAGGCCTCCCATTCCCGTTCGCGCACATACAGATGGTCGTCGCGAGCCGAGCGTCTCCAGTCCACGTTCTGGGCGGGCTCGCCCGACATGAAACGACGGTACTGCCAAAAATTCTCACCGGGCCCGGCGCGCCGCCGTCCGTGCAATCCGTGAATGACCGTCGACGCAACACGGCGCGCCTCGAGAATAAGCCGGGGCATTGCGTCGGCCAGCTTGCGCGCGCCGACCGTCGCTTGCTTTACCGTTCCGGTCTCGATGTCGTTCGCCTTCGACTCCGCCATCGCAACTATCCGATGCGCGCCTTAAGCCGCCGGATCACATTCGGGATGGTTTCGCCTTCCGCCCGCGCCGCAAATGTCAGCGCCATGCGGTGCTTGAGCACAGGCTCCGCGAGATCAAGAACGTCGTCAACCGAAGGCGCGAAGCGGCCATCGAGAAGAGCGCGTGCGCGCACTGCAAGCATCAGCGCCTGGCTGGCGCGCGGGCCCGGGCCCCAGGAAATCAATTTGCCGGTCTCGCCCGCTTCAGGGCCCGGACGCGCCGAGCGCACAAGCGCGAGAATTGCCTCGACGACGGATTCCCCGACGGGCAGCCGGCGAACCAGCCGCTGGGCCGACAGCAAGTCTTCTGCCGTCATCGCCGGCTTGCCGCGCGACTCCTCCGCGCCGGTGGTGTCGAACAAGATTTTTCGTTCGGCGTCCTGATCGGGATAGTCGACGTCGATTTCCATTAGGAAGCGGTCGAGTTGCGCTTCCGGGAGGGGATAGGTCCCTTCCTGCTCGAGTGGATTTTGCGTCGCCAAAACATGGAACGGCTTCGGTAGGTCGTGACGGGCACCGGCAACGGTCACATGCTGCTCCTGCATCGCTTGCAGTAGCGCCGATTGCGTACGTGGCGAGGCGCGGTTGATCTCGTCGGCCATCAGTAATTGTGCGAACACCGGGCCGGCGATGAACCGGAAGCTACGCTTTCCGCCCGGGCTTTCTTCCAGCACTTCGGTGCCCAAAATGTCGGACGGCATCAGGTCGGGTGTGAATTGAATTCGGCGCGCGTCGAGACCAAGTACTGTGCCCATGGTGTCGACGAGCTTTGTTTTCGCAAGACCGGGCACACCGACCAGCAGGGCGTGACCGCCAGAGAGGACCGTGACCAGCGCGCGCTCCACCACCACATCCTGGCCGAAAATGACGTCACCGATCGCGGCTTTCGCAGCACGGACATGGGCGGCCGTGGATTCAGCCGCACGCACGATCATGTCTTCCAATTTTTCCAGGCTCTCGCCGCCGGCTTTCGCCATGATGTCGATTCCTTTCGTCGCCCGATCGGTGCAGCACAGAACACCGTGCAACAAACGCGCCAAGGCGATTTTGCTGCGCTATTTTGGCCGAATCTGCCTCAATCTCCGGGCAAGCTTACGCTATCTTCCGCCGCCGGGCCGGGTGAATCACGAAGATGCGAACAGGCTCGCGGCGGCCTAATTATCGAAGGAAAACAATGGCGAAGGCAGGGCAGAGCGGGTTGGACGCGATCGCGGCGGGGCTGCCCCGCGAAAACAGGGGCCCCCCGCCTGTCGAGCTTTGGAATCCGCCTTACTGCGGCGATATCGACATGAAGATCGCCGCGGACGGCACCTGGCTCTACCAAAAGACGCCAATCGGCCGTCTAGCTTTGGTCAAATTGTTTGCATCCGTGCTCAAGCGGGAAGGCGGCAAACACTTTCTTGTGACACCGGTCGAGAAAGTCGGAATCGTCGTCGAAGACGCGCCATTCCTTGCGGTGGAGATGAAAACCTCGCGCGGAGATGACGGGCAGGTCCTCGAATTCCGTACCAATGTTGACGACTGGGTGACTGCTGGGCCCGGCCATGCATTGCGGTTCGAACTACAATCGGAAACGGGCGGATTGAAGCCGTACCTGCATGTGCGGCGCGACTTGTGGGCGAAAGTCACGCGCGCGCTGTTCTATGATCTTGTTGCGCTCGGCGAAGAGCGTGATGTCGACGGCAAGGCGATGTTCGGTGTTGCTTCGCAAGGCGAGTTCTTCGCCATGGCGGAGGCGAGCGCCGTGCGGGAGTTCGCCTGATGCAGCATCCGCTGACGGCACTTTCGGCCGAAGACTTTTTCGCGCGCGTGCGGAGGCGGCTGACGCTTGACGTGCCGCCTGGCCTTACCGATCCGAACGTGATGCCCATTCGCGGCGATCATGATGCCGACCCGGTGATGCGGAAGATCGCCGAAGTGCGGCCGATCCGTCCTGCCGCGGTACTGATCCCGATAGTCGACCATCGCGAACCGGCGGTGCTGCTCACCCAGCGCGCGCAGCATCTGCCCGATCACCCGGGGCAGGTTTCGTTTCCAGGCGGCAAGATCGACGATGGTGATGCCGATCCGTGTGCGTCGGCGCTGCGCGAGGCCGAGGAAGAGATCGGACTCGACCGCCAACACGTCGAGCCACTCGGCTACCTCGATCTCTATATGACGACGCTGGGCTATCGCATTGTCCCGGTGATTGCGCGCGTCAAGCCGGGCTTTGCGCTCAAGCTCAATCCGAGCGAAGTCGATGCGACCTTTGAGGTGCCGCTAGATTTCCTGATGGACCAGAGCAATGTGCAACGCCATTCGCGCGATTGGCAGGGCATGACGAGGCATTACTACGCAATCACTTTCAGTGACCGCTACATTTGGGGCGTGACGGCTGGTATCCTGCGGAATCTTTACGATCGGATTTATCGATGATCCGCCCGGTTCTTACCGAAGTCCTTCTTTTTCTCACGCCGTTCGTGCTCTACGCGGTTTTTTTGTGGGCGACGAAATCCGGCGTGCTGGATCTAAAGTCTTGGCCGTTGGTGCGCGTCGTCACGTTGGCCATCCTGGCGCTCCTGCTGGTGCTCGGCAGCTTTATCTATTTCGCGCACTTCTCGGGCGCACCGCCCGGGTCGACCTACGTGCCGGCCCATATGGAAGACGGCAAGTTCGTGCCGGGGACAACGAAATAATGGCTTCGCAGGCTGGCCGCACCGACCGCAAATTCAGCAGTGCTGCCTGGCTGACGTCAGGCGCGTTGCCGCGGCTGCTGGCCGTACTCGATTGCGACGGCGAGGAGGCGCGCGCCGTGGGCGGGGCGGTCCGCAACGCGTTGCTGGGTGTGCCGATTCTGGAGGTCGATGTCGCCACAACGGCGGTACCCGACGAAGTCGTGAAGCGCGTGACCGCGGCGGGCTTCAAGGCCGTTCCGACCGGCATCGAGCACGGCACGGTGACCGTCGTGATCGACAAGCATCCTTTCGAGGTAACGACGCTGCGCAAGGACATCGAAACATTTGGCCGGCATGCCAAGGTCGAATTTGGCCGCGACCGGAAAGCCGATGCCGAACGGCGCGACTTCACGATCAATGCGCTCTCCGTGAC
>DASSSM010000509.1:0-6001 GCA_035708425.1 Pseudolabrys sp. | reverse complement strand
GCTCCATCAATTGCGTGCAGGTCCATTCCATCAGCACGATCATGAACCCGGTCGCGAAGACTTTCGGCATCTGCGCGATGATCGGCGATTCCGGGTATGTATAAGGGACGGTCTTGTTCTCCGGCACCTTGTAGGAGAACGAATGCCTGAGACCGGGTTTCAGGGTCGGCTTCATGCGTTACGACCCCTTCCCTTCGGCCTTTGCCTTTTCGTCGCCTGGCAGCACGTAATCCGTGCCTTCCCAGGGCGAGAGGAAATCGAAGCTGCGAAATTCCTGGGCGAGCGCAACCTTGTCGTAGACCACCCGCTTCTGCTCGTCGTCGTAACGCACCTCGACAAAGCCGGTGAGCGGAAAATCCTTGCGGAGCGGATGCCCTTCGAACCCGTAGTCGGTGAGGATCCGTCGCATGTCGGGATGGCCAGTGAACAGCACCCCGTACAGGTCGTAAGTCTCTCGCTCGAACCAGTCGGCACCGCGGAAGACATCGATCAGCGAAGGCACCGGCGTCGTTTCATCGGTTGCCACCTTCAGCCGAAGGCGCTGATTCAACCGCGGCGACAGGAAATGATAGACGACGTCAAACCGCTTCTCGCGCGACGGCCAGTCGACCGCCGTAACGTCGATGATGTTGACGAATTGGCAGGCCGGATCGTCCCGCAGGAACTTCGCAACAGACACGACGTCCGCCGCCTTCGCATGAACCGTCAGCTCGCCGTTCGCCACAACGTGGCCGGTGACCGAAGCGCCCAGCGCATTCTGGATGGTCTGCCCAAGCCTTTCGAGCGTGTCTTCCATGCCGAAACTCCGCTCAACGCTCGATCGTGCCGGTGCGGCGGATTTTTTTCTGCAGCAGCATCACGCCATAGAGCAGCGCCTCAGCGGTCGGCGGGCAGCCGGGCACGTAAATGTCGACTGGCACGATGCGATCGCAACCGCGGACGACGGAATATGAATAGTGATAATAGCCGCCGCCGTTCGCGCAGGACCCCATCGAAATCACGTAGCGCGGCTCCGGCATCTGGTCGTAGACCTTGCGCAGTGCCGGCGCCATCTTGTTGGTGAGCGTGCCGGCAACGATCATCACGTCGGATTGCCGGGGCGACGCGCGCGGCGCAAAACCGAAGCGCTCGGCATCGTAACGCGGCATCGACATCTGCATCATCTCGACCGCGCAGCAGGCGAGTCCGAAGGTCATCCACATCAGCGATCCGGTGCGCGCCCACGTGATCAGGTCGTCAGCGGCGGCAACCAGAAAACCTTTGTCCGCGAGCTCGGCATTCATGCCGGTGAAAAAGGAATCGTCCGCCCCCACCGGCTTGCCGGTGCGCGGATCGAGAATTCCCTTCGGCGCGGGTGCAACGAGGGTCATGGGCTTGTCAATCCCATTCCAGCGCCCCCTTCCTCCACTCATATATGAAGCCGACGGTGAGGACGCCAAGGAACACCATCATCGACCAGAAACCGTAGAGACCGATCTCCCGAAAGACGACCGCCCACGGGAACAGGAAGCTGACCTCGAGGTCGAAAATGATGAAAAGAATGGCGACGAGATAAAAACGCACATCGAACTTCATGCGCGCATCATCAAAGGCGTTGAATCCGCACTCGTACGCGGAGAGCTTTTCCGGATGCGGCTGCTTGTATGCGACGATGAAAGGAGCGATCAGGAGCGCAAGACTGATGCCGAGCGCGACCGCTATGAAAACTACGAGGGGCAGGTAGTCCATCAGCAATGTGCTCATCGGCGACCTCAAGCCTGCAGCCACCCTACTGGATTGTACGCCCGTCCGGACCCACGCGGCAGCTCGAACGGCGCCGGTTTACCCCGCACAAACAGGCCCTTGTTTGCTGGAATAGCCTCAAGAACGGGAGCGGGCGAGGCTTAGCGCAGCATACCAGGGGTGGCAAGCCGACATTGGGCGGCATCCACGAACGATCGCGCGCGGCGCGCGGCGCTTCGATTGACAGGCCAGCGACCGGCCCTCGATAGTCGACTCGGGCGGCGTCAATTGCACAACCTGGAAGACACCCATGGTGCTCCTGCGACAAATCGTGGCCCTGCTCGCGCTCGCAGGCGCACTCATCGCTTCGGCGCCGGCCGCAATAGCCGACGACTATCCCTCGCGCCCCGTCAAAATCATTGTTCCGTTCGGCGCCGGCGGCCCGACCGATGTCTATACGCGCGCAATCGCGGAAGAACTGCGCAAGTCGCTGCACCAGCCATTTATCATTGAAAATCGCCCGGGCGCGGGCACGACCATCGGCACCGACGTGGTCGCGAAGTCGCAGCCGGACGGGTACACACTCTTGATGGTATCGGGCACGCAGACCGTCAATGAGACACTTTATGCCCACAAGCCTTACCAGCTCATGCACGACCTCGTGCCGATCGCGCCCCTTATTGATACCGACCTTGTTCTTGTGGTGCATCCGTCGGTGCCGGCGAAGACTGTGGGCGAACTCCTCGCGCTCGCACGCGCCAAACCCGGCACACTGAATTACGGCTCGTCCGGGCCAGGCTCGAACTACCACATGGCCGGTGAGCTTCTGAAAAACCTCACCGGAATCGATATCGTGCACGTGCCGTACAAGGGCTCAACCGGCGCCCGCAACGATATCCTCAGCGGCCAAATCCAGATTTTGTTCGATTCGGTGCCGACAATGGCGCCACAGATCAAGGCAGGAATGGTGCGCGCGCTCGGCACCAGTGGGAGGTCTCGCTCGCCGATATTGCCGGACGTCCCAACCATGGCGGAAGCCGGTGTACCCGGCTTTAACGCGACGTTATGGGTCGGCTTCATGGCTCCCGCCGGCACACCGAAGCCGATCGTCGACAAGCTTCACGACGAGATCACCAAGATTCTGCGTCGGCGCGACATCAAGCAAGCGTGGGAGAAGACCGGCGCAACCCCGATTGTGATGACGCAACCCGAATTCAAGAGCTTCATGGAAGCCCAGGTGGCGAAATGGGCGCAAGTCATCAAGACCAACCACATCGCACCGATCAATTGAGACTCTCAGCACAGGTGACGTGATGAACGAGATGAGCAAACCGACTGCCGTAGTCAAGGGCCAGGATCATTGGACGACCAAAGGCGGTGGCGTAAAGCTGTTTCTGTTTGAAAAGTGCGCCGGCGATCCTGCCAAAAGTATCGGCACGATCCTGTTCGTGCACGGTTCGTCGATGGCCTCTCAACCCACTTTCGACCTGCAGGTGCCGGGCCGGCCGGACTCGTCGGCAATGGATCACTTCGCGCGGCGTGGCTACGACTGCTGGTGCCTCGACATGGAGGGCTACGGCCGCTCGACCAAAGATCGCGACAACAATGCTCCGATTTCGCAGGGCGCCGACGACTGCTACGCCGCGGCGCTCTATATCCAGAAACTGCGCGGCAAGCGGCCGTTCCTGGTTTACGGCATTTCATCCGGCGCACTGCGCGCGGCAATGTTCGCCGAACGGCACCCGGGACTGGTCGCGCGGCTTGCACTCGATGCCATGGTCTGGACCGGCGAAGGCTCTCCCACTCTGGAACAACGGCGGACGAAGCTCCCTGAATTCCAGTCGAAAAACCGCAGGCCAATCGACAAGGCCTTCATCCATTCGATCTTCGACCGAGATCACCCCGGCACCGCCGAGGAAAAGGTGATTGATGCGTTCGCAGATGCGGTTATAGCATTGGACACCTCGGTGCCGACCGGCACTTATGTGGACATGTGCTCGAGGTTGCCTGTGGTGAATCCGGAGAAAATCACGGTCCCGACGCTGATCATGCGCGGCCAATGGGACGGTATTGCTTCGATCGAGGATTTGCTGAACTTCTACGCGAAGCTGCCGAACCCGGACAAGCAGTTCACCGTGATGCCTGGGATTTCGCACGCGAGCTTCCAGCAGAAGAATTACATGCTGGTCTATCACATCCTCGCGAGCTTCTTCGCGCAGCCGGCACCGATCTACAGTGGCTGCGGACTTCAAGAGCGCTAGGCGCCAACTTTGTCGGCGAGGTTGCTGAGGTCTTTGCCCACGACGTCGACTTTCACCGTCGGCGTCCGTTCGCCGGTATCGGGTCCATACTCGTTGGGTCGTGCGGTATGGCCGGTGCGCAACCCGCACGCAGCTGCTGCCGCAAGATCGCTACTGTGCGCGGCGACCATCATACATTGCTGCGGCCTGAGATCGAGCGCCTCGCATGCAGCAAGATAGACACGCGGCTTCGGCTTGTAGTCGCCAGCGATTTCCGCGCCGAGGATTGCATCCCAGGGAAATTCATTCCGGCGGGCAAGATCGACCATCAAAGAAATGTTGCCGTTCGACACCGGCGCCAGAAGAAATTTTTTCTGCAGACGCTTGAGCGCTGCCGGCACGTCCGGCCATGCATCGAGCCGATGCCACACTAGCGTGAGTTCGCTCAGAACATCTTCGGACAAATCGCGCAGGCCGAAACCCGGAATAAAGCGTTCGAGATTGTGCCGGTGCAGCACGTCCAGCCTGCAAAACGGGATGCGGCCCGAGCGGACCTCCTCCATCCCAGGCTGGTATTCACCTCGCCAGGCGTCCGCGAAGGCGAGCCAGTCGAGGTCGTGTCCAAGGGGTCCAAGGATCCGTTCCGCCTCGCGAGCCACCGAGGTGCGCCAGTCGACGAGCGTCCCGAACACGTCAAAAAACATCGCCCGAACGGCGGTCATGGATGTCCTTGACCGGCCATTCTCGAACCCAAAACGGCTCCGGTCGGGCAACCCAGAATCATGGCTAAGTCATTGATAAAATGGCGGGAGCGACGGGACTCGAACCCGCGGCCTCTGCCGTGACAGGGCAGCGCTCTAACCAACTGAGCTACGCCCCCGCGGGCGTTCGGACGAGTTATAGGCGGCTCTACACATAGTCAAGGTAAACACGGGAAATTGCGAAAAAGCCTTATTTACCGCGAAGAATCGATGGTCAGACCGCCCCCGAATCGTCTATTCGGGCGGTGTGTTTGGCGCTTCGCCAAGCTCGCGGATTCAAGAGGAGGGTCCCACTGATGGCAATGGTTCCTGGAAAAGCTCCGACGCCACCGACCGTCACGCTCAAGCATCTTGCTGCGGCACTCGCGGAAACACACGAGATGTCGAAAAAACAGGCGGAGACCGTGCTCGGGGATTTCGTCGGCAATATTGTCAAGCATCTGAAGAAGGGCGAGCGCATCCGTATCGGCGGGCTCGGCATCCTTCAGGTACGCAAGCGCGCCGCGCGAATTGGCCGCAACCCTGCGACCGGCGAGCAAATTCAGATCAAGGCAAGCAAAAAGGTCGCCTTCCGCGCTTCGAAAGAGTTGAAAGAGTCGATCTGACGACTTCCTGCCTGACCCTCCGGGGAAATACGGTAGGCGTGGAGCGATTAGCTCCCGCCTGCCGTTTCGTTTTAACCGTGCAGCGTCACTGCTTGCATAACCCCGCAATCACGCGATATGGGCAAGGATACGGGCGGTTAGCTCAGTTGGTAGAGCGCCTGCTTTACACGCAGGATGTCGGCGGTTCGAGTCCGTCACCGCCCACCAGCCCTGCTTCGCACCCACGCTTTCGATAGCGAGGCAGGAGTTCCCTTACTGCGCCTGAATGCCGGCCTCCTTGATGATAGGCCACCACTTCTCGATTTCAGCCTTCTGGAAAGCGGCGAGGCCTTCCGCCGTCTGCTGCTCGCGAGAAGCGACGTCAAGCCCCAACTCTGTGAAGCGCGCGCGCACCGCGGGCTCGGCGAGAGCCTGCACCATCGCACTGTTGAGCGTGGCTATGACATCTTTCGGCGTGCCTTTCGGGGCGAAGAAGCCGAACCACCCCGACATATAAAGACCGGGGACGCCGCTCTCGTCTGATGTCGGAATGTCCAACATCGATGCGGAACGCTGTGGTGATAGATTGGCAATCGCCTTGATCTTTCCGCCACGAATCTGAGGCAGCGCTACCGCACCCTGCACCACCAGCAAGTCCACCTGGCCAGAAACGAGATCGGTCATGGCGGGGCCC
>DASSSM010000508.1:0-2274 GCA_035708425.1 Pseudolabrys sp. | reverse complement strand
CCGAGGGCGTCAATCGCCTGCGCTCGCCCAAGCGCTCGATGATAGTTATCACGCACTATCAGCGGCTGCTCAACTTCATCGTGCCCGACGTAGTGCACGTTCTGGCCAAGGGCCGGGTGGTGAAGTCCGGCGGCAAGGAGCTCGCGCTCGAACTCGAAGCCAAGGGCTATGCGCAATATGCCGATGAGGCGGCGTGAGGCCATGAACGCGGAAGTTCGCGCCATCAAGACCTCGGCCGAGCAAGGGCTTGTGCAGGCCTATGCGGGCGCGCGCGGCACGTTGCCGGGCGATGGCGTGGTCGCCGCCCTGCGCGAAGATGCTTTCAAGCGCTTCGATGCAGGCGGGCTGCCGCACCGGCGGGTCGAGGAGTGGAAATACACTGACTTGCGGGCGCTGATGCGCGAGGCCAAGCCGCTGGTTGGTCCGGCCGACCGGCGCCCGGAGGCTATCGTCGATATCACGTCGGTTTTTTCCGGCGTTGAGCCGCCCTTGATCGCGATCGTCAACGGCCGCTATGCGCCGGAGTGGAGCGACAAAAACCAATCCGATCCGGGCGTCACGGTGCTCGAATTGTTCGCATTTGCCGGCGGATCTCCGGACTACCGGTTGGGGCAGGGCCCCGGCAAAGACGATGCCGCCTTCGGTCTCAATACCGTGTTCATGACGGGCGGCGTCGGTTTGCGTATCAAGAAAAATGCGACGCCTGCAAAGCCGATCCATATCGCGCATGTGTTTTCCGGCAAGGCTGCCGCGGCGATGTATCCGCGCTCGGTGGTGGTGGTCGAACCGGGCGCGCATCTGACATTGATCGAAAGCTTCTCCGGTCCGGATGGCATCGATTATCAGGTCAATTCGGCGCTCGAACTGGTGATTGGCGACAATGCGCAGGTCGATCACATCAAGATCGGCTATGACGGCAACGCAGCGCTGCGGGTTTCGACGCTTGGCGCCACGGTTGGCGCCAAGGCGGCCTACAGAGATTTCGTGTTCACCAGTGGCGGGGCCGTGGTGCGCAACCAGACCTTCGTGCGCTTTGCCGGCGAGGGCACCGAGGGCGCAATCGGTGGCGTCAGTCTGCTTAAAAACCGTCAGCACATCGACAATACGCTTGTGATCGAGCATGCCGCCGCGAATTGCGAAAGCCGCGAGCAATTCAAGACCGTGCTGGATGGCCAGAGCCATGGCGTGTTCCAGGGCAAGATCGTGGTCGAGCCGCACGCACAGAAGACCGACGCCAAGATGATGACGCGCGCACTGCTGCTGTCGGAGGATGCCGAGGCCGACAACAAGCCGGAGCTGGAAATCTTCGCTGACGACGTGGTCTGCGGCCACGGTGCCACCGCCGGCGCGCTCGATCCTGGATTGAAGTTTTATCTGATGTCGCGCGGCATTTCCGAGAAGGAATCCGAAGCGCTACTGATCGAAGCCTTCATCGACGAGACCATCGAACAGATCGCGCATGAGGGTATTCGCGACGCGCTGAAGTTTGCCGCGCTCAAATGGCTCGGGACGCGAGGTTGACCATGCATCCGGCGGTCAGCAACGGCTCCTACGACGTCGCCCAGATACGCAAGGATTTCCCCGCGCTGGCGCTCAAGGTCTATGGCAAGCCGCTGGTCTACCTCGACAACGCTGCTTCGGCGCAAAAGCCGAAAGCGGTGCTCGACCGACTCACGAAGGCCTATACCGAAGGATACGCCAACGTGCATCGCGGCTTGCACTACCTCGCCAACGAAGCGACCGAAGCCTACGAAGGCGCGCGTGAGACGGTGCGCGCCTTTCTCAATGCCGGACGCAAAGAAGAGATCATCTTCACGCGCAACGCCACGGAAGCGATGAATCTCGTCGCCTATACCTTTGCGCGCGAGCGCATCAAAGCGGGCGATGAAATCGTGCTTTCGATCATGGAGCACCACTCGAATATCGTTCCCTGGCACTTCCTGCGTGAAAGGCAGGGCGCGGTCATCAAGTGGGCGCCGATCGACGAGGACGGCAACTTCCTGCTGGATGAATTTGAGAAGCTGCTGACGCCTCGCACCAGGATGGTGGCGATCACGCACATGTCGAATGCGCTCGGTACCGTTGTCCCCGTGAAGGAGGTCGTGCGCATCGCCCACGCACGTGGCGTCCCGGTGCTGGTCGACGGCGCACAGGCGGCGGTGCATCTCGACGTCGACGTTCTCGACATTGGCTGCGATTTCTATGCCTTCACCGGCCACAAGCTTTACGGACCGACCGGCATCGGCGCTCTTTATGGCAAGTACGAGCATCTTG
>DASSSM010000507.1:0-4144 GCA_035708425.1 Pseudolabrys sp. | reverse complement strand
ATCGAGGACGCGCGTTTCGTCGAATTCAACGACAATGGGCAGAAGACATTCTATGCCACCTATACGGCCTATAGCGGCAAGGCGATTCGCTCCGAACTGCTCGCGACCAAGGACTTTCGGTCGTTCAGGATGACTCCGCTCGGCGGATCGTCGTCACGCAACAAGGGCATGGCCCTGTTTCCACGCAAGATCGATGGCCGTTATGCGATGATCGCGCGGCAGGACAATGAGAATCTTTATCTGATCTATTCCGATGACCTTTACTCGTGGGAAGGTGGCCAACCAATCCTTCAGCCCGAATATCCCTGGGAATTCGTTCAGATCGGCAATTGCGGTTCACCCATCGAGCTGGATGACTGTTGGCTGCTGCTGATACACGGGGTTGGCCCGGTGAGGCATTATTCGATCGGGGCCGTTCTGCTGGACAAGAAGGACCCATCCAAGGTTCTCGCACGTTCGCGCGAGCCGCTGGTTCGCCCCGAGCCTACGGAGCGCGAGGGTTATGTACCGAACGTCGTTTACACCTGCGGCGCCATGCGCCATCGCGATCAGATCATCCTGCCTTATGCCGTCTCCGACACGTTCTCGAATTTCGCGACGATAAAGATAGCAGCATTGATGCAGGCAATTGCCGGCGAGTAACCGCTGCAACGCTCTGCTATTCAAACCGCAGGCTGGCGTCTTCGAGCGCGATCCCCTTCAGCTTCGTCGTCCAGGTCTCGCCGGGCTTGACCGTCAGCGCGCGCGTCAGCGTGCCGGTCGAAACAATCTCGCCGGCGGTGAGCGGCGGGTTGTCAGGGTCGCGCGCGAGCAGGTCCATCAGGTAACGGATGGTCGAGAGCGGGCCTTCGAGCACGTTGAGCGCGTGACCCTTGTCCATGAGCTTGCCGTCGCAGAAAAGCTCGATCTCGAAGCTCGTGAGCGTGCGCAGCCATTCCGCGGCCTTTGCACCAATCTCGTGGCGCGGCCCGATCAGCAATGCGCCATGCAGTCCATTCACGACGACAGTGTCGGCCGGCGCGAATGTCCAGCCGGGAAAGATCGACTGCACGATCTCGAAACCGTGCGCGACCCAGCTGATGCACGACAACAGCGCCGCGTCGTCCATGCCGGGCGAGGGCGCGCGGGAAAGGCCCAGCATGATTTCCGGCTCGATCTTCGGTTCGTTGTAGGGTGCAAGCGGCATTCCTTCTTCGGTCATTCCGGGTTTTCTTCCTTCGGAAGCGCCCCGGAATGACGAAGAACTAACAGGCAGGCCGTACACCGTGCGGTCGTAGACGTAGCCCCAGACCGGTGCGTGCACGCCGTATTCGTCCCAGATGCGGCGGTTGGTGAAGCCGATCTTGCGGCCGACCGGCCTGTAGCCCTTGGCGACGCGAATGCCGTTGGCCAGCGCCGTGATGCGGTAGGCGTCGTCCATCGTGAGGTCCGGATAGCGCGCGGAGAACGGCTGTACTTGCGGGCCGCCCGTCTCGAAAGCGGCGGCTGCCTCGGCGGCGATTGCACGAAGCGCCACGTCATCCATCCCGCGCTGGTTCACGTCGTCTTTCATGTGCTCCGCCCTCGTTTGCAGACAATTTAACGCAACTTCGCCATGACGCGCGATCCAAATCTGAAAGACTTGTGCGGTATCGGTCGCGCGATGACTCGTCTTTGGCTCGCATTGATTATGGTCGTTCTGTCCGGTGGCGCGCAGGCCGCGGCGCCCGACTTCGACACCGAATATTTCTGCCGCGGCTTCGCCGAGCACGCCGGCGGCATGCCTGAGATGGCCAAGGCTGTCTGCATGATGAGTGAGGAGTCGAGCAAGGCCGTCGTTGTTGCAGCATGGGACCATGCGCCGGCCGGCAGCCGTGGCATCTGCGTCAAGTCGGCAGGCGACTCCTACGTCAACCTGGCGAAGTGCCTGAAGGACCTGCCCGGGCACTAAACGCTGCGACGCCTGCGTCGACGCACTATTTCCTGTGATTGTGCTTCCCGACCGCTTTGATCATATTTCAAGTCAATCAACGGACAGCTGGAGGTTGAACCAGCTTTTGGCATTTATGTTCAAATAGACTGGCCGTCTTAGAAGTTGGTTCAAACAAGCGCAATGCCCCGAATATGGCGTCCTCAAAGCTAACAGAAGGCTGGATGCCTGCGGCCATTCGAGCCGTGGCTTTTGAGCGCAAACTTAAAGCCGGAGAGGCGCTCTTTCGGCTCGGTGATAAGGCTGCGGGCTTTTACGAGGTCGTTTCTGGTCGTGTGAGGCTGGTGCGAGTGGATCGCGTCGGCCGTGAAACCGTGTTGCATATAGCTGGCCCCGCCGAAACGCTCGCCGAGGCTTCGTTGTTCTCCGGTCAATATCATTGCGATGCGGTCGCCAGCTCCGATGCGACCGTGCGTGTTTATCCGAAACGTCAGGTGGTATCTGTTTTTGAAAAAGACCCAAAAGCTCTGAAGACTTTCACGGCGATGCTTGCCCATCAAGTGATGAGCCTGCGCACACGCCTTCAGCAACGCAACATCCGGTCGGCACGCGAGCGCGTAAGGCAATTTCTCGCGCTCAATATCGGCCCTGACGGCCGCAGCGTCGAATTGCATGGAACGTTAAAGGACCTCGCCGCTGAAATCGGCCTGACCCATGAGGCGCTTTATCGTGCTCTGGCAGCACTTGAACGCGCCGGCGAGATCAAAAGGGCAGGGAACAAGATTATGTTGCTCAAGCGCGTATGATCGAAATCATATGTAGTTTGACCGGTCGCTGATATGAAACATAAGGGGCAAAACATCGATGAGGCCTCCTATGTCAAAATTTCCCTGGAAGACGACACTCGCCGTTTCGGGTCTTTTAGCCGCGACCGCCTATGCCTTTGCGCAAATGTCCTCGGGTGGTCCGATGGGCATGCATGGACAGATGCATCAAGGCGAGATGATGAACCAAATGCACAGTCAGATGATGCAAGGCCAAACCGGCATGCATTCCGGGACGAGCGGTGGAATGCACGAGGGCATGAGCGGCCACGGCCAAATGCATGGCCAGCAGTCAGGCGCGCCGACTATGCCCGGACAGGATGCGTTCGGCGCTATCCAGGAGATCGTTCAGGCACTGCAATCCGATCCCAAAACCGACTGGTCGAAGGTGAACATCGAGGCATTGAGGCAACATCTGATCGATATGAACGAGGTGACGCTGCATGCCGCGGCTACACCACGTGCCTTTGACAACGGAATTGAGTTCACCGTTACAGGCGAAGGACGCACGCTTGAAGCGATTAAACGCATGGTCCCTGCCCATGTAAAAGAACTCCATGAGATCGGCTGGAATGCAAAGACCGATGAGTTGCCAAACGGCGTAAAGCTCACGGTTATGGCGAGTGACGCTCAGCCGCTGACCAAGCTCAAGGCGCTCGGCTTCATAGGGTTCATGGTGCAAGGCGGCCACCATCAGCCGCATCACTTGATGATGGCAAAAGGCCAACTCGTGCACTGATGCGGTTAACGAGGTGGCGGCGGCCGGCCTAAGTGCCGGACGACGCCGCAACGGCCTGCATGCGCGGGCTCGAGAACAAAGTGAGCTGCCAGCAGGAGCTGTGCTCGACGACGCGCAGGATATAGACAGCGCCGTCATCGCCCTTGACCTTGCAATAGCGGTGGTCGGCGCCGAACCACTGGTCGACGACCTTCGCGACCGCGACGCGGCGGCCGAGAAAGTCGAACGCAAGCGGCAGCTCCCGGCCCGAGTCACGGCTGCTTTCGACGTCAAGGTTCATCCGGTCAGTATATATCCGATCCCCGCTCGAAAACGGGCTTGTCAGGTCGCCTTCCCAGCGCAAATCTCAGCCTGCTGAGGGGCGATGAGTGGCGGAGAAGTCCAATGGTAGCGACGGTCGACAAGGTTTTCGCGGGATCGATCCCTGAAATGTACGAGCGCCTTATGGTTCCGCTAATTTTTGAACCCTACGCGCGCGATCTCGCCGCGCGGCTGGCAAAAACCGATCCGCGCGCCGTGCTGGAGACGGCGGCGGGAACCGGTGTGGTGACGCGCGCGCTTGCATCGGCCCTTCCGGCAGAGACACGCATGACGATTACCGATCTCAACCAGCCGATGCTCGATCATGCAAAAGGGCGCCAGCCCGCCGACCGCCGGATTGCGTGGAGACAG
>DASSSM010000506.1:0-2572 GCA_035708425.1 Pseudolabrys sp. | reverse complement strand
TCGCGCCGTCGACATGCTCACCAAGGCAGCGATCAAGGAGATGATCGTGCCTTCGCTGTTGCCGGTGCTCTCGCCGATCGTCTGCTATTTCGCCATCTACTTCATTGCGGGCGGTGGACCGGCGGGCAAGTCGGCGGCGTTTTCAGCGCTCGGAGCCATGCTTCTCGGCGTGATCGTCACCGGCCTCTTCGTGGCAATTTCCATGACGTCGGGCGGTGGCGCCTGGGATAACGCCAAGAAATATATCGAAGATGGCCATTACGGCGGCAAGGGTTCTGATGCCCACAAAGCTGCGGTCACCGGCGACACCGTCGGCGATCCCTACAAGGACACGGCGGGACCCGCCGTGAACCCGATGATCAAGATTACGAACATCGTGGCGTTGCTGCTACTGGCGGTTCTCGCCCACTGATCGTGAGCGCAAAAACGGAAGGGCCCGCGTGTTGCGCGGGCCTTTTTTTGTTGAGTTTACAGATGGAAGCCGACGTTCTTGAAAATATTTCGGAGATAACTCAACTCCTGGCCGCCCGTCGGGGTCGTCTGGGAATAGAAGTCGAAGATCTTTCCGTCCTTGACGCCGTAATTGGCGAGCCTCGTGACCCGTCGCTCCTTGTCGAAATAAACCGCGATGACACGTTGGTCGGAAACCTCGTATGGCATGAACGCTGCGGAGCGGTGAGCCTTTTGCGAAATGTAGTAGAACGCATCGCCACTCACGGTTGCCACCGTGGATGGCGTGCCAAGCACAATGAGAACCTGCTCCTGCGTTGCGCCCACGGGAATTTGCTCGAGTGCGCCTTCCGGCAGCACGTAACCGCGTTGCAGCGTTTCGCCGGTGTTGCCGCAAGCCGAGAGCGCCAGCGCGCTGGCGAGCGCGACCGTCAGATGAAAACCTTTCATGGTACGACGCACCGCTCTCGACCCCAGTCAGTCCCGCTCAAATCTTGCACCACCGAGGGCGTTGACGTAACGCGACTAGCGGCAGCACCTGAACGGATCCGATGAAATTCCCCCTGTTTCGCCGCCGCGTGCGGTCGGACACCATTTCTAGCCTGTATGGCACGATCGTGGCGCAGGCGCGATTGCCCTGCTTTTATCGCGAATATGGGGTGCCGGACACGGTAAATGGACGTTTTGACCTGCTGGTTCTGCATTTGGCCCTGGTTCTCGACCGGTTGGCGGATGAGCCGCAATTGCGGGAACTCGGGCAGGCGCTTTTCGATCATTTCTGTACGGACATGGACCATAATCTGCGCGAAATGGGGGTCGGCGATCTTTCAGTGCCCAGACACATGCATCGCATAGGGGAAGCGTTTTATGGGCGTGCGCAGGCATACCGGGCGGGTCTGGCGCGTGGCGGCGGACCGGCGCGCGTGGAGGCCCTGGAACGGAATATCTACGGCGAGGCAGCCGCCAACCGGGCTGCGGCGGCACGTCTTTCGGCCTATATCGGGCAAACGGTAGGTGAGTTGAGGGCGCAACCAGCCTCACAAGTTCTTGCCGGCAAGCTTAAAATGCCGGATCCCGCTGCTGCCGTTCTTGTTGAGGATGAGGCTTTCGGCACAAAAGACTGATGCTAATGAAAAACGCCCAAAACCCCTGGAGTGTGCCAGTTGCCGTGGACGATATCCCGGAAACCGGGCTCCACATTGAAGCGGAGGCGCCAGCCGAGGTGCGCGCGCAGCTGGTTAAGCTCGCGAACCTGCGCGATCTGCCGCACCTCTCGGCGGTCTTTAACCTCATACGCCGGGGTGGCGGTGTGCATGTGGCCGGCCAAGTAAAGGCCCGGGTCGGGCAGACCTGCGTGGTGACACTCGAGCCTCTCGAAAACGATCTCGATGAGCCGATCAACCTTCTTTTCGCGCCGACGGTCGATGCCGCTGCGAAGGATGACCGCACAGACCACAAGGCTGGCGATGAAGAACCGCCCGAGCCGCTGATCGAGGGCAGGGTCGATCTCGGTGCGATCGCAACGGAATTTTTGCTGCTCGGGATCGACCCCTATCCTCGCAAGGCGGGCGCTGAATTTGCCGCGGTTAAAACCGCCGATGATAGTGCGAGGCCGTTCGCAGCCCTGGAAGCGCTGAAAAAGCGGCTCGGCGGATAACCTTCGAGGAAGCGGGCAACGGGCATGGGCGTGGCAGATAATCGGTTTCTGTGGGATGAACGAGCGGCTATGGTCGCGCCCATGTACCGGCTTCACATAAGCGTGCGGCCGGCGCCGCACACTATGCCGTCAAGAGCGGTCCATGCCGGATAAGGTTCGTATCGCGCTCGATGCCATGGGCGGCGATCACGGCGCGCCCGTGACTTTGCCGGGAGCCGACATTTCGCTCACGCGCCACCCCGACATCGAATTTCTCCTGTTCGGTAACCGCGCCGCGGTTCAGCCGATTCTCGATGAATTGCCGCGCTTAAAAGCGCATTCGAAGGTCGTGCATACGGAAGTCGCAATCCGAATGGACGACAAGCCGAGCCAGGCTCTGCGCTACGGCCGCTGGAAATCGTCGATGTGGCTTGCGATCGACGCGGTCAAAAAAAGAGATGCCGACGTTGCCGTCTCTGCCGGCAA